>CABTZO010000019.1 GCA_902489335.1 uncultured Oscillospiraceae bacterium
ATGTAAAAGAAAAAAAGGAAAAAAATTTTAAATTAATTTTCACGGGCGGAATAACGAAAAGTTGTTACATATAGAAATTATTAAAGCAATACAAGACATAGATGATATAAAATATGAAGCTTATGGAAAATATGATGATGGCAATTATAAATCATATTGTAATAGTCTTGATATATCAGGTAATTATATTTACAAGGGTTTCGCAAAACATGAAGATATACCTAAAATATTGTCAAACGCGGATATAGGCATGGCGTTATTAAAACCAAGCAATAATACCGACGGAAGAAATGGCACTTTGGGGAACACAAAAATCTTTGAGTATATGATGGCGGGAATCCCCGTCATTTGTAGTAAACTTAAACTGTGGGAAGAAATGGTCGATAAACATCATTGTGGTATTTGTGTATATGAGTCTGACCCTGTTAAAATACGAGATGCTATACTAAAACTAAAAAACAATCCAAAATTGAGTAGAGAGATGGGGCAAAATGGTCGCAAAGCTGTGGAAAATGAATATTGTTGGAAAACTCAAGAAGAGAATCTTATAAATTTATATAAAAGTTTAGAATAATTTTCTGCGTAAAAGATTTTAATATGTTGTTTTGTTCGTAATTAATTATTTTGACAATCATAGATTTTTAATATAGAATATTTTATTGATTATAATAAAAACAAGGATTTTTAGTATTGAAATCTAAATAAGGGGAAATAAATATTGTCTACTTTAAGTAAACAAAAAATTTTAATATTTTTGTATAGTTTGATTATAACTAATATTTGGTTAACGCCTTTATTTATTGGTTCTGATGCTTTTAAATATAGGGTCGTGATTGGCAACTTATTGTCAATTTTATGTATTGTTTTCAATCTCTACAAAGAGAAGATTGAATTTAAAAAATTTAAAAAATATAAACTTTTATACTTGGTTTTAATTTCTATAGTGGGCATATCATTCTTGGCAAACGGAATATATTTTAGAGTTTTGGGATACATATCAATTGCACTGTCTATTTCAGTTGTTTTGCCTACTTTACATTTGTCCATCCGTATTGATTCAAATGAAGATTATCCCGAACTTATTGCAAAAGGGATACTTTTTTCTTTTGTAATTTTTATGTTCTTATCAGTTTTATCCGGACCAGTTTTAACAATAAAGAAAATATATTCTTCTTTTACAGGAAACCCAAATTTATTGAGTGGTTTTACAATTGTTGTAACGAGCGCATCCCTATATTTAATTTACAAAAAGATTTTAAAAAATGAAAAATTTTATGGTCTTTTAATTTCTTTATATACTGCAATTGTTCTAACAATTTTTGCACAAGCACGAACTGCACTTTTAGCTATTCTTTCACAACTTATTTTTGTTGTTGTAATTTTGATACCATATCTTTCTTGTCAAGTCAAAAGTAAAAAATTTAATATTAAAGAAATCTTTATCTCGGTATTTGTTGGAATCGTAATTTTCTTTTTAGTCGCTACATCGCTATTTTTAACTTTAAGTTATGTTAAACAAGGAATTGCTAAAGTGGCTCCAAAAATTCAAATAAGTGAATCAGAAAAAATTGAAAAAAGTGGTTTAATCGATGATTTTGATATAGTGGGAAAAAGAATGGTTAAGGGTATTTCCGAAAAAAGCGGTGATAAATTTACTTCCGGTCGATTGGGAATATGGAATGATTTTTTATTGAATTTGAAATTTATAGGTCATGCCAAAGAAGGACGAAATTTAGTGGTTAAAGATCGGAAATATAAAAGCACAAATGCTCATAATGTTTATTTGCAGGTTGCGTATTCTTCCGGAATAATTTCTGGAATAGCCATGATTATTTTGATGTTAATCGTAATAAAGGATTCTTTTATTATCTTTTTTAAAGGTTTTAAGACGGGTGAATACAATCCATCTGATGTTTTTGCAATTATAGCTTCAATTGGTTTTTTTGTTTTTTCTATTACATCAGGTGGTTATATGATTTATACATATTACCCGTCAACATTGTTTTGGATCTTACTTTATAGATTTTCGACAAAAAATGAGGTTTAGAAATGGTTTTAATTATTGGTGCTACAAGTTTTTTATCTGTTTTTTCCGTTGATGCGTTTTTAAAAAATAATATTGAAGTTGCTGTTGCCGGAAGAAATAATAAGTTTAGAGATTATTACGAAGGAAAAGGAGTTAGATATTATAATCTTGATTTAACTTGTGAATCTGACTTTGAATTACTTCCAAAAGAAAATATTGAAGGAGTTATTCTGCTTGCCGGATTACTTCCGGCAAATTCTACAGCTGATTTGATTTACAGTGAAAATGCAGCAGAATATTTTAAAGTTAATTCTTTGGGAACTGTAAATACACTTGAATATTGTAGGAAAAATAATATAAAAAGACTTATTTCAACAACTTCTTATGCTGATGTTGCTGCTTCTTTAGGGAAAGGGAAAATAATAAATGAAGAAGAACCGAGAAATTATTATTACAGAGGAGATCATGCTGTATATGTTTTTTCGAAAAATGCAGCTGCAGATGTAATGGAATATTATAATCAACAATATGGAATGCAAAATCTTTGGTTTAGACTACCTACAGTTTACGGAGTCGGACCACATGGTTGTTTGTATGTAAATGGAGTTTTAAAGAAAAGTGGAGTTCAAGTTTTTATGGAAAAAGCCAGTGCCGGCGAAACCATAACAGTTTTTGGTGATGAAAAATTAACGAGAGATGTTGCGTATGTAAAGGATGTAGCTTTCGCTTTCGTACAGGCATTTTTATCTGACAAAGCAACTGGGCTTTATAATATTACATGTGGTAATCCGGTAACTCTTGATGAACAGGTAAAAGTAATAGCAGATGTTTTTTCCATAAAAGGTAATAAGTCTAAAATCACATATGATAAAAGTATTGAAAACAATGGTGTATCATATCAATTTTCGATTAAAAAGGCAAAGAAAGACTTTGGTTATAATCCGAAGTTTAAAACGTTTAGAGATATGATGGTTGATTACAAAAAAGATATGAAGAAAGGTCTATATTTAGAATTATTTCACTACCCTAAATTGGTATAAAAATTTGATACACGAGAGAAATTTATGAAAAATGTTTTAGTTATTGGTAACGCAACTTCCATCTGGATAAAAGAATATATAAGAAATGTTCACGGTAAACTTGGAAATAGAGTTTACTTAACAAATTATTTTGGCATGAATCAAGAAGATAAACTTTTTTATGAACAACTTAATGTTGAAATCATCAATTTTAAAGCAACAAATAAAGTTTGTAAATTTGCTGAATATAATTATGTCTTAAATAAATTCATTAAGCGACATAAAGGTCAAATAGATGTTGTTGATATACAAAGCCCGCCGAATTCTAAACAGGCTGATATCATAAAAAAAACAGTGGATAACTTGGGCGCAAAATCTGTTGTAACTTTTTGGGGATCCGATATAATGAGAATTGATTCAAAAGGAGCTAAGAGAATGAAAAAACTTTTGAAACAAGCGAAGGTTATTAATATTGGGACTGAAAAAATGCACGAAAAATTTAAAAGTTATTATAATGAGGAATTTGATGATAAATGTGTTTACATAGGGTTTGGAAGTCCTGCGATTACTAATATTAGAGATTGCAAATTAAGTAAAGAAGAGTGCAAAATGCACTTTGGATTAGATAAAAACAAAATAGTTGTTGCTATTGGATATAATGGTAGAAGAGAACAACAGCATTTATCTGCAATAAAAGCTTTTTCAAAATTAGATAAAGAATTAAAAGATAAAATTCAAATTCTTATTCATTTGGGATATGGATTTGATATTGATTACAAAAATGAAATAAAATCTCTCCTCGAACAAAGTGAACTAAATTATGTAATTAATGAAGATATGCTTGACTTAGAACAGGTAGCAATTTTAAGAATTGCTACAGATGTTTTTGTTCATTCACAAACGACGGATGGACTTTCCGGTTCAATAAGAGAGGTTGTTTATGCAGGAGCAATATTGTTAAATCCGGAATGGATTAAGTATGATAAATTTGATAAAGACGGAGTAGAATATGTTGTTTATAATGATTTCAATAATTTGACAGAAAAGATGACTGATATTCTTAAAGGAAAAATCAAGATAGATAAGATCAAAAACCGTAAAATACTTTATGCAGAATATTCCTGGGAATCAGTAGAAGACAGATGGGCGAGTATGTTAGATGCGTAAATTTTTGAAGAGTATAGGGAGTTTTTCGATTGGACCTATTGTTGGTGCAATTCTAAGTTTTATAACGGTTCCCATTATCACACATTTTATTAGTCCAACTGAATATGGCAAAACCAGCATGTTTTTGTTGGCTCAAAGCACCATTTCAACAGTGATTTATTTGGGTATGGATCAGGCTTTTGTTCGTGAGTTTAACGGTTTTAAGGACAAAATACAAAAACTTTTATTAAATGCAATGATAATACCTGTTTCACTTTCTTTATTTGTAGGTATTATTTTAGTTGTTTTTGACGATCATATCAGCAATTTCCTTTTCGGTGTAGTTAATGAGCATATAGCGGTATATGCTCTTGCTTTGGCAATTCCTTTTATGATATTTGAAAATTTTTCACTTTTAAAAATAAGGATGGAAGAAAAAGGTCTGTTATATTCTTTTTTTACTATATTTTTAAAAACTATAATTTTAATATTAACTATATTGTTTTTTTTAGTATACGAAAATTCTTTTAGAAGTGTTGTATATGCTACTGCTTTGGGTGAAATTTTCACTGGGATATTACTTTATTTCGTAGTACTTAGGAAATATAATTTTGAAAAAGAACTTATCGATAAAGATTTACAAAAACAAATGCTTAAATTTGGATTACCATTGGTCCCAGCATTTGCGGTAGGTTGGATTTTGACATCAATGGATAAGTTGATGCTTAGGACAATGTGTAACTATGAAGAATTGGGGTTGTATTCCGCCGCATTTAAAATTGTCTCGGTTCTCAGTGTCTTACAGGCCTGTTTTACTTTATATTGGACACCATTAGCTTATCGTTGGTATCAAGAAAAAAAATCTGTTTTTAGATTCGAAATAGTCGGAAAAGTTGTCTCAATATTGATGATAACTGTTTGTATGGGTGTTTTGTTACTTAAAGAATTAGTTGCACTAATTCTCGGATATGATTTTAGAAATGCAATAATGATTTTTCCGTTTTTGCTTTTATATCCGGTGTTGTATACTTTGTCGGAAATAACGGGGTTAGGCATAGGTTTTAAAAGAAAAACAATATATACTTTGTTGGTAACATCTGTTTCTGCTATAGTAAATGTAGCATTAAATTGGTATTTAATACCAATTTTCAAAGGTAAAGGTGCAGCTATAGCAACAGGTATTTCTTATGTAGTGTTTTTCTGGTTAAGGACAATTATTTCCAGAAGATTATGGTATAAATTTAGGATTAATATTTATTTTGTTACTAATATTATTGTGATTTTTAATTGTGCAGTTCATACATTTATGCAAGGCTATGTTCCATATCTCATTACTTTATTTACTTTACTTGTCATGGCCGTCTATCTTATAA
The DNA here is from genome assembly GCA_902489335.1 of uncultured Oscillospiraceae bacterium. Taxonomy (GTDB): domain Bacteria; phylum Bacillota; class Clostridia; order Oscillospirales; family Acutalibacteraceae; genus JAUNLX01. The sequence continues at coordinate 5,565 of CABTZO010000019.1, forward strand.
TTTATTTTTCAAAGAACAATCTGACAGGGAGAATCAAAAGTGGAGAATTATTCAAATAAATCTATTTTAATTTTGGGCGCAAGCGAGTTACAGCTCCCGGCAATTTTATCTTCAAAGTCAAAGGGTATAAGGACGGTAGTTGTTGATTATGATTCTAAGGCTACAGGTGCCTGTTATGCCGATAAATTTTATAATGTAAGTACTTTGGATTATGAGGGTGTTCTTGAGGTAGCAAAAACTGAAAGAGTAGACGGCATTATGACGATATGCAGTGATCGTCCAATGAAAATAATTTCAAAGGTTGGAAAAGAACTCGGACTGAATACAATAAGTGAAAAAACTGCTTATTTAGCGACAAACAAAGCTTCGATGCGAGAAGTTTTAAAAGAACATGGAGTGCCTGTTCCTAAATTTTGTATAGTTAAATCTTACATTGAATTCATAAACGAATCAAAAAAATTTGCTTTTCCGTTTGTTGTTAAGCCTTCAGATAATTCCGGAAGCAGAGGAATAACTTTAGTTAAAAATAAAAATGAAGCGATTAGTGCATATGAATATGCAAAAGAGAATGCTTCTGATGATGTTGTATTGATAGAAGAATATATGGTTGGAGAAGAAGTTAGTGTTGAAATATTTGTTGTTGATAATACACCTTTTGTAATTCAAATAACTGATAAAATTACTACCGGACCTCCTCATTTTGTTGAAACTGGTCATACTCAACCATCATCCCTTTCTGAAGATGTTCAAAAGCAAATAAGAATAACAGCAATAGATTCTGTGAAGGCTTTGGGCATTAATATGGGAGCTGCACATGTGGAGATTAAAATAACTAAAGATGGACCGAAAATAGTTGAACTTGGTGCAAGGTTGGGTGGTGACTATATAACAACTGATTTGATTCCACTATCAACGGGATTTGACATGGTAATGGCATCTGTCAATTCTGCATTAGGAGAAAAGGTTCAAATAAATCATCCTTTAAACAGAGCATCTGCGATAAGATATTTTCAATTTGAAAATCATGTCAATTTATCAAACAAAGTAATTTCAAATTTGGAACGATTATATATAAATAAATTAGATGTTCATGAAATAAAGTCAAGTCGGGATAGAGAAGCTTTTTTTATTGTTTCCGCTGACAATTTAAGTGAACTTAATAATAAAATATCAGTTATTGAAAAAGAAATATTATGATAATTAAATTAAGAACAAGATTTATTTTGGATTCTCTTTTATATAAACAATAAAACTACAGGTTTGTTTTATTTATCTTATAATTTATGATAAAATCAAATTAGATTTAGCGTTTTATTACAAAGAAGGGGAGCATGAATGAAAAACAAATTTTTAAAGTCATTCTCAATTTTTTTTCTGCTGATTTTTGTCTTTCTACTTTTACTTGTTCCAAATAGTTTTGCGGCGAACTCTGATTTAAAATATAAAAAATCCTTGATTGATAAAGGCTTTCCGGAAGCTTATGCTACGGAGTTATCAAAAATAAAAGCCAAGCATCCTAATTGGGATTTTGAGCCTGCATTTGTGAATGGAACATTAGAAGAAGAAATAAACAGACAGGGTTCTTATACCTGGTCTTTTAACGAAAAAAAAGGGCCGAGACTATACACAAGGCCGGATATTCGTTTGAAAGATAACGAGGGTGCTTACGCTGTTTCAAGCAAGATGGCTCTTGCCTATTATATGGACGCTAACAGTTTTATTTCCAACGATTCAGATATATTTATGTTCCAACAACAGAGCTTTAATCCGTCATCTCAAACAGTTGCTGCAGTGCAAAATATATTAAACGGCTCATTTATGGCAAGCCCTGACGGCAGAATAAAATATCAAGCTTTTAACGGAAGTATTCAATATATACCGAAGTCATATTCACAGGTTATATGGAATGCCGGGAAAAAATATGATATAAATCCCATATATCTTGCACAAAAAATCTTACTCGAAGTTGGAAGAAACGGCAGCGGAACAGTTTCCGGTGCATACGGTGATTTCAATTCAAAATATCCGAAATGGAGAGGCTATTATAATTTCTTTAATTGGAATGCTTATTCGCATGATGGTCTTAATAGGGTAGAAGCCGGACTTGATTTCGCAAAGGAAAATAATTGGTCTAATCCGGAGATCTCGATATATGAGGGCGCTAGGATGACCGCAAGCAGATATATTGCAAAAGGACAAGATACACCGTATTTTCAAAAGTTTAATATAAATCCGAAATCAAAAACTTCTTTTCCTCATCAATATATGGCAGCATCCCATGCACCCCTTGTTGAATCTGACGGAACATATAAATCTTATGAAAATTCAGGTCTTTTAAATACGGCAAATACATTTATAATTCCTGTTTTTAAAAATTATGGAAAAGCAGATATTGTTCAATTAGAATTCAATTATCCCGATAAATCGGCAAAGGCAAACGTTTCGGTTAATGCGAGAACCGGTCCCGGAACAAATTATAATAAAATTAAAACTTTAACAAGCGGGAAAAAAGTTAAATCTTATTATGGATTGAGAGTTTCAAAAAATGCGTCATTAAAAGATAAATGGCAAAATCCGCTTTGGTTGCGGGTAGACGTAGACGGTAAATCTGCTTATACTGCAGAAGATTATGTTGATGTATCAAAGACTGTTAAAGTTGCTCCCGGAGAAACTGTGCAGTTAAAATATATAAAATATCCAAACAATGCTTCTGAAAAGCCTATGTTTATGACACAAGATTCTCGTATAGCCGTTGTTGATTTTAACAGTGGTGTAGTAAGAGGTCGTGCTTTAGGTAAAACAAAAGCGGTTATTTTTTCAAAGAACGGTGCTTTTGATGTAATAAATATTGAAGTTTCAAATAGTTCTAATCCAATAACACCACCTATAACACCACCGTCAACAAATGAAGAAATAACATCTTCTGTATATAACATCTATTCAAATTTGATAGAGGGTGTAATGCCGAAAACTAAGGTTTCCGATTTTAAATCTAAAATAAATTCACCAAAGAATATAAAAATCACTAAAGACGGAAAAACTTTATCAGATAATGATTACATCACAACGGACTCAATTATCAGCTATAATACATCTTCCGGAAGTCAAAGAAAATATACTGTGGTTATTAGGGGAGATATGAACGGTGACGGTGTCCTAACTGTAGCCGATGCAGCAACTGTTATGTATTTTGTTATGAATAAACCCAATCTGGCAAATTCATACAGACTTGCAGGGGATGCTAACGGAAACGGTGTCATTAATGTTACGGATGCAGCCCAAATAATGTTATGGATTGCAAATAATTAGGAGAATGTTTTGAATAAAAAAATAACTTCACTTTTTTTATCATTTATATTAATATGCTTAACGGCAAGCTCTGTTTTTGCGGTGGGCACAGTTGTAACCGGTCCGAGAGACGTTGTTGCCGGTACATCTGTAACCTATAGGATAACAATTTATTCGCCGAAGCCTGCCGGTAGTTTTTCCGCATCAATAAATGCTTCCGGAATAAGAATCAATTCTGTAAGCGGAGGACCATCGAATTGGAATAACAGTACATCAAAGACAACCATAAATTCATATTTTGTCGGTAATAATCCACAATCATCAGCAACATATGTTTTAAGAGGTACAGTCACTTCAAAATCAGGTGTCGGTTCAATTTCAATTTCCGGAGTAAAGTGTGGCATTGTTAATGGTAACATAGTTAATGAGGTAGATACCCCCGGGGGCAGTATCAGATTTACAATTAAACCAAAAGGACAGTCTACAACTGCACCTAAACCGGAATATCAGGATGTTTATGCTACAACTGTCGCAAACAAACCATCTGACAACAATCTAAAATCGCTTTGTATTGAGGGCTATGAATTGAATCCTAAATTTTCAGCCTCAAACACTTCATATCAACTTCCAAAACTACCTGAAACAGTTGAGAATATAAAAATTAAAGCAACTGCAAATGATCCGAAAGCAAAGGTTGAAATTTTCGGAGAAAAACTTGCTTTAGGTAAAAATGTTGCAATGGTAAATGTTACTGCCCAGAACGGTGCTGTAAAAACTTACAATATTTCTGTTGTCAGAGGCGAAGAAACCACGACTTCTAATACCGTCTCTTCCGGATCTGAATTAAAACTTAGAAATTTAGAAGTTAACCCGGGAATCCTTTCCCCGAAATTTTCTCCCGAAAAAAAAGAATATGTAGTTTATCTTCCTTTTGAGGAATCAAAGGTTACAATCTTTGCAGAGCCAAAAGATTCTTTACATAAACTTGAAGGTCCGGTAAAAGATAAAGATATTAAAGTAGGAAATAATATTTTTGAGATAAAAGTGACAGATCCTAATACTTCAAAAAGTGAAAAATATGTTGTCAATGTTGTCAGAATGCCTTTGTTTTCCGGTGCTTCATCTCTTGTTACGCCGGATGGAAAGATAGGGGATAAGAAATTTGTTATTTATCTTTTAATTGTAGGACTTTTAAGTCTTTTAACCGGTGTTTTGATTACACTATTGATTGAAAATTTCAAGAAAAACAAATCAAAAAATAAAACAGAAAAAACAAAATCGAAAAATACCGAAATGTTGAAAACGGAAAAAGAAAATTTAGATTTTGAAGATAAATACATAATAAAACAGAATGAAAATATAAAAGAGACAAAAGAAAAAAAGAAGGAAATAGACCTAAGCAACGACGATTTTTTTAATAAATATTTAGACTAAAATAAAAGGAAGATAAGTTTTACTTATCTTCCTTTTAAATTACGTATGTTCCACTCGACAAAACTACTATTTCCTTATCTTTATATCTGATGTAATTATAAATCTCATCATCAAAGGCGAGATATGAATTAATAACAAAGTCATCTAAATTTATAGACTTCACTCTTCCGGTGTCTCTGCAGCAAACAAAAAGTTTTTCATCATAGTATCTAACTGCACATGGATAACTAAACGCCGGAACATTTTTTCCGCCGATTCTAAAATCAACCCTTTTCAAATTGGTTTTATATCTGACTATTGCATTTTCATCGGGACAAACCGTCCAGATATTGTTGTTTTCAAGAGCTACTGTCTGAACCGGTTTATCATGATATGAAAGATCACCGGACCATACGAGAAGACCGTTTTTATTGAATATTCCCATTTCACCTGTTGGGTAAATAACATTAACATAGCCTTCAGCATTTATTTCAACACTGCAGGTTAGATAATCTTTCATTTGTGAAACAATTTTTTCGTATGAAGGTCCAAACTTACACTGTAAATAAACGGATTTTTTAATTCTAACTATTCTTTTTGTCTTAAAATTATATAGATTAAATCCGATTCGCTTACTCATTTTGTCGGTCAGCATTACAAAACACAGACCGGAAGGGTGCAGGACCGTATCAAGTGGTATATTATCTAATATCAGTTTCATTGTTTATTCTATAGCACATCGTCATCATACTGTCAGTTAAATGGACGTTCTCAACAACTACATCCGGAAAATCATCTTTGGGATTGTAGTCGGTGAAGTTCCAAAATCCTTTTACTCCGTTTTTGGCAAGTATGTTAAAAACTTCCTTTGTGTTTTCATTCGGAATGCAAACAATTGCAACAAGAGGACGATGTTCTTTGCAAAAATCGTCCAGGTCCTGTGCATTTCTTACAACTAAATCAGAAATCATCTCTCCGACAAGGGCCGTATTTTTATCAAAAATTCCGATTAACTCTAAATTCTTAGAGTGTGAATCCAAATTTTTTATTATAGATCTGCCTAAATTACCGGCACCGATTAAAACAGTTTTCATTCCTGAATTTACGGACAGAATATTACCTATTTCAACATAGAGATTGTTTACATTGTAGCCGTAGCCTTGTTGACCGAATCCACCGAAATAATTGAGATCCTGTCTGACTTGTGAAGCAGAGAGTCCTAATTTTTCGGAAAATTCATTTGAGGAAATCCTAACAATACCGCTTTTTTTAAGGCTTGCTAAAAGTCTGAAATACCTTGGAAGTCTGCGAATAACGGATAAAGAAACATCTTTTTTAGCCATTTAATTACCTTCCTTCAATATATTTATCAGGTCTTTTGTAAATTCTTTACACTTTATGTTTTCCTTAACAGAAAGCTTTTTATCAAGTGCCGAGTTGAGAGCATTTGCTTTATTTGATAATCCTACATGATTTAATAGGAGAGCTAAGGCTCTTAAAATAGATGCGGGACTTGCATAATCTTCAATACCCTCATCAAACAGTCTCGGTGCACTTCCGTGAATTGCTTCAAACATTGCATAATCATCTCCGGCATTAATGCTTCCGGCAGTTGAAACTCCTCCTTGAAGTTGAGCAGCTTCATCGGTTATTATGTCGCCATATAAATTAGGTGCGATAAACACCTGAAATTTTGATTGCATTTCGGGATCGATAAGGTGAGCGGAGATTATATCAACATAATACTCATCAATGTCTATATTCGGATAGTCTTTTGCGACTTCATGACAAATTTCTGAAAAAAGACCGTCCGTTTTTTTCATGATATTAGCTTTTGTAACAACGGTTACATGATTCTTGCCGTTCTTTTTTGCATATTCAAACGCAGATTTTGCTATTCGTCTCGTACCCTCAACGGTTATGACTTTAAAGTCCATCGCTAAAAGACCCGGAATATCAAATCCTTTGCTGCCAAGTACATATTCGCCTTCTGTATTTTCTCTGAAAAATATCCAATCGATATTTTTTTCGGGGATTTTTACTGGGCGGATGTTAGCATATAGATCCAGTTCTCGTCTCAAAGCAACATTTGCGCTTTCCAGTGTTCCGCCTTTTGGAGTTGTTGTCGGACCCTTAAGTAAAACATCACATTTTTTTATTTCTTCAAGCACATCATCGGGAACAGCTTTACCGAGTTTTGTACGATTTTCTATTGTCAGACCGTTTATTTCTTTTATAACTACTTTCTTCGAATTTATCTCGTCTTCCAGGAGATAGTAAATAATGTCTTTAGCAGATTCTAAAATAATCGGACCGATGCCGTCACCGTCAACAAGACCAATGATAATTTGATCATTTACATTACTTGAATTTTTATTGCTTATGAGATTTTCGGCTCTTTCAATTTGACTGTCAAGTAAATCCGAAAAATGATTTAATATTTTATCTTTATTCATATTAACCCTCACTTGTATATTTGAGCAAATCACCGGCAATTAAAATATCCTGTTGTCTTTGATCAAAGTTTCCGCAAAGTTCATATTCTTCGTTAGTCGTAATATTATGTAGCTTGAACTTTCCTGATTTAAGAGAATCAAAGATTGAATCTATTGACAACAAATCATCTTTTGAAATTTTATTGTAATCCTCTTCGTTTTCAAAAGTCAGTGGGAGAATACCGGCATTTATTAGATTTGCCGCATGAATTCTCGCAAAAGATTTTGCTATTACAGCCTTTACACCGAGATATTTAGGTACTAAAGCCGCATGTTCTCTTGACGAGCCCTGACCGTAATTTGAACCGGCTATTATGAAACTTTCTTTTAATTTTTTGCAGTTTTCGGCAAAGTTTTGATCGACATTTTCAAAACAAAATTCTGACATCTTCGGTATGTTTGAACGATAAGGCAAAACTTTTGCACCTGCGGGCATAATATGGTCTGTTGTAATATCGTCTTCTACCTTTAAAGATACTTTAGCCTCAATTTTGTCTGCTAACGGTTTGTTCTCCGGGAAAGGTTTAATGTTGGGACCATATATAATTTCAACTTCATCTGCTTTTTCGGGTGTTTCGGGAAGTTCCAAAAGATTATCGTTTATGGTGAATTTTTCCGGTAAAGAAACATTTATTTTTTTATCAAGAGTTCGAGGATCGGTTAAATACCCATTTATAGCAGAAGCAGCAGCAGTTTCAGGGCTGACAAGATATATGTTTGCACTCTTGGTTCCCGAACGTCCGTAGAAATTACGGTTGAAAGTTCGCAAAGATATTGCATTGGTTGAAGGGGATTGACCCATACCTATACAAGGACCGCAGGCGCATTCTAATATACGCGCTCCGCTGTCGATTATGTTCTTGAGAGCATCTGTTTCTGATAACATTGTTAGAACCTGTTTTGAACCGGGGGAAATACCCAAACTTACTTCGGGTGCAACAGTTTCGTTTTTCAAAATTTCTGATACTGTAGTTAAATCTGAAAGAGAAGAGTTGGTGCAGGAACCTATCAAAACTTGATCAACTTTTATACTTCCTATTTCAGATACTTTTTTTACTTGATCCGGCATGTGTGGACAAGCCGCCATTGGTTCAAGTTTACTCAGATCAATAACAATTTCTTCGTCATATACGGCATCGTCATCGGCAAAAATTGGATTATAATCTTTTTCTCTTCCTTGAGTTTTTAGAAATTCTCTTGTTTTTTCATCTGAAGGGAAGATGGATGTTGTTGCTCCGAGCTCGGCACCCATATTTGTAATAGTTGCTCTTTCCGGAACGGAAAGCGTTTTAACTCCGTCTCCGGAATATTCAATAATTTTTCCGACACCGCCTTTGACGGTTAAAATTCTAAGAACTTCTAAAATTATATCTTTAGCGCTTACATAAGGTGTCAGCGCATTTTCAAGCTTTACTCGGACAAATTTTGGCATAGTTATGTGGTATGCACCGCCGCCCATGGCAACGGCAACATCAAGGCCGCCGGCTCCCATCGCAAGCATTCCCATTCCGCCTGCTGTCGGTGTGTGAGAGTCTGATCCTATCAAGGTTTTTCCCGGAATTGCAAATCTCTCTAAATGAATCTGGTGACAGATACCGTTACCGGGTTTTGAAAATACAACGCCTCTTTTTTTAGCAACTGTTTGAATAAATCTGTGGTCGTCAGCGTTTTCAAACCCTGTCTGTAAAGTGTTGTGATCTATATAAGCAACAGAAAGTTCTGTTTTTACTCTTGGTATTTTCATGGCTTCAAATTCAAGATAAGCCATAGTTCCGGTTGCATCCTGAGTCAAAGTTTGATCAATTTTAAGTGCAACTGTTTTTCCGGTTTTCATTTCACCTGAAATAAGATGTTCTTTAATAATTTTTTGCCCAATATTGTATCCCAAAATTTCCTCCAATAATTAAATTTACATCATAAAAAATCAAGTTTATTTTATATTATTGTTTGTTTATTGTCAACGCAATTTATTTAACTTGTGAAAGTAATTTGATATTTATAGTTTTTCGGTTTATATATTTTTGACTAAGAAAAATCGCTATGATATAATGATACAGTCAAACAGAGGAGAAAAAATGCGGATTTTAGGCATCGATCCCGGTTATGCAATCGTGGGCTGGGGCGTTTTAGATTATATCGGAAATAAATTTTCGGTCGTCGATTTTGGCTCGATTCAGACATCAGCCGACATGGATTTTAATGATCGACTTCTTACAATTTATGATGAACTTGATTCTATAATTAAAAGAACAAAACCACAGTTCCTGTCGATTGAAAAAATTTTTTATAACAGTAATGCCAAAACAGCAATAAATGTCAGTCAAGCAAGAGGCGTTTTGCTACTCTGTTCGATAAAAAATAATTTGGAGATTTTCGAATATACTCCGCTACAAGTAAAACAGTCTGTTGTCGGTTATGGTAGAGCGGAAAAAAAACAAATTCAGGAAATGACTAAGATAATCTTGAATTTAAGTCAAATACCCAAACCGGATGACACAGCTGATGCTCTTGCTATGGCGATTTGTCATGCTCATAGCTTTGGATCTCTAATCTTTAAAGGAAAAATTAAATGATATATTCGATTACCGGAATAATTAAAGAAAAAAGTGATGGCATAATCATCATTGAAAATAACGGAATAGCATATATTCTCAATGTTTCAAATCAAACTCTTTCAGCTTCTGCACCTTTGGGTGACGAGGCAACCTTTTATACTTTCTTGAATGTTAAAGAGGACGATTTGGAACTTTTTGGTTTTGAAAATAAAAAAGAACTTGAGTTTTTTAAATTACTGATAACTGTTAAGGGCGTCGGTGCTCGTTCCGCGCTTACGGTTTTATCCGGAATTACAATTCACAACCTTACAACGGCAATAATAAGCGGAGACTATAAAATGCTTATGAGTGCAAAGGGAATCGGTAAAAAAACAGCACATCAAATTATATTGGATTTAAAGGACAAAGTTGCAAAACAGTTTGAAGAAGAGCTTGAAAACATATCGGGTATAAGCGATATGGAAATTAATGATTACAGCAATATAAAAGAGGCGATGGAAGCTCTTTCCAGCCTTGGTTATTCATATAATGACGCAAGACACGCACTTGTTAAAGCGGATCCAAACGCAAGCGTTGAAGAGTTGATTAAAATAGCACTGAAGAATTTAGGATGATATTTAGGTTAATATGATGAACGAAAAAGAAAGATTTTCTGATGCAGAATTTTTGTCTAATGAAGACAGCGAAATTGAGTTTAATTTAAGACCAAAGAAATTAGATGAATATATCGGTCAGGAAAAAGTTAAGGATAATTTAAAAGTATATATAAAAGCGGCAAATCAGAGAGAAGAAACTTTGGATCATGTTTTGCTTTATGGTCCGCCCGGACTTGGAAAAACAACCCTTGCCGGAATAATTGCTGGGGAACTCGGAGTGAATATCAGAATCACTTCGGGACCTGCAATAGAAAAGCCGGGAAATTTAGCTGCTTTGCTTACAAACTTGAGCGACAGAGATGTGATTTTCATAGATGAAATTCATCGAATGTCAAGAAGCGTTGAAGAAGTTTTGTATCCTGCCATGGAAGATAGAGCAATTGATATAATAATCGGCAAAGGCCCCAGCGCAAGGTCGATTAGACTTGACTTGCCGCGATTCACTTTAATCGGAGCAACTACGAGAGCCGGTCAACTTACTGCACCTTTAAGAGATAGATTTGGAGTAATTTTCAGACTTGAACCATATACAAAAGAAGAACTTTCATCTATCGTAAAAAGAAGTGCGGATATTCTCGGCGTTTCAATAAGCGATGAGGGATCAATGGAAATAGCTTCAAGGTCAAGGGGAACACCAAGAATTGCAAACAGATTTTTGAAAAGAGTAAGAGATTTTGCTCAAGTATCGGGAAGCGAAATCATTGATTTAAAAATTGCAAAACATGCGCTCGATAAAATGGAAATAGATCCTCTCGGACTTGACAATATTGACAGACTGATTTTGCAGATGATAATAGAGAGCTTTGACGGAGGTCCTGTAGGACTTGATACTGTTGCGGCTGCAATAGGCGAAGAGTCGATTACTATCGAAGATGTTTATGAGCCTTATTTAATGCAAATAGGATTCTTAAACAGAACTCCGAGAGGCAGATGTGCTACAAAAACGGCGTATGAATATCTCGGATATAAATACACTGAGCAAAAAGCTCAAAATGATGAACAATTATTATTTTAGCTATCTAAAATCTAATATCTAAATTCTAATAAAGGAGTAATTATGGGAAGATTATTTGGAACAGACGGTGTCAGAGGAATTGCAAACGAAGAACTTACTTCGGAACTTGCTCTTAAAATGGGACGAGCTGTTGCAGAGGTTTTAACTGACAGTCAAAATAAAAAAGTTAAGGTTATGATAGGCATGGATACAAGAATATCTTGTGACATGTTAGCCTGTGGTCTTGCTGCCGGCCTATGTTCGGTAGGTGCAGATGTATTAATTTTAGGAGTTGTACCTACTCCTGCTGTATCATATCTTGTAGATCATTACAAGTATGATGCCGGAATTATGATATCTGCTTCGCATAACAGTTTTGAATTTAACGGAATAAAGATTTTTAAGTCTGACGGATACAAACTGGATGATTCTATTGAAGATGAGATAGAAAAAATTATCTTGGGCGAAAAGTCGGAGACTGAGCTTAAATTAAATGAAGAAATCGGAAGAGTTTCCTTTGCTACCGATGAAATAGATAATTATATAGATCATATTGTTTCATGTTTTGACGGTAAAAAGAAAAATCTTAAAATAGCACTTGATACAGCTAACGGTTCTTCATCAATCTGTGCGGAAAAGATTTTCAGAAAACTCGGTTTTGATGTTTTAGTTATAAACGATAAACCAAACGGAATAAATATAAATGATAAAGCCGGTTCTACCCACATTGAAGCACTCCAAAAATTTGTGAAAGAAAATAATTGTGATCTTGGATACGCTTTTGACGGAGACGCTGACAGAATAATTGCCGTTGATGAAAACGGAGATGAAGTTGACGGAGATAAAATTATCTCTATTTGTTCGCTGTATTTGAGAGAACAAAATAAATTGAATAAAGATACTGCTGTTGTTACAGTTATGAGCAATATGGGCTTTTTCAAGTTCGCCGAAGAAAACGATATTAACTGTGTTAAGACTAAAGTAGGTGACCGTTATGTTCTCGAAGAAATGTTGAAAGAAAATTATTCAATAGGCGGAGAACAATCAGGACATGTTATTTTTCTTGACAGAGCCTGCACAGGTGACGGCGAACTTACTGGTGTGATTTTATTGTCTGCAATTACTTATTTTGATAAATCACTTTCAGAACTTGCAAAAGTTATGAAAAAATATCCTCAAGTATTGGTAAATGTAACTGTAAGTCCTGAAGGTAAAGAAAAGTTTCCGGAGGATACAGACATAAAAAATCAAATAGATAAAGTTGAAAAAGAACTTGGAGATACCGGAAGAATCTTAGTGAGAATTTCGGGAACCGAGCCTCTTATTCGTGTAATGCTCGAAGGTTCAGATCATAACCAAATTGAGAAACTTGCAAACGAAACAGCGGAGATAATAAAAGAAAAACTCTGCTGATATGGATGAAAAAATTG
>CABTZO010000020.1 GCA_902489335.1 uncultured Oscillospiraceae bacterium
CAGCAGTAAAAAAACTAACAACATAACAAATGTTAATAATAAAATTGAAAATACTCAGGGACAAGTGCCACAAAATCTTGAAATAAAAATGTATGCAGGACAAATGGAAATTCTCGAAGGTGAGAAATTTTCTTTTGAAACAAATATTCCCGAGATAAAAACAAAACTTGAAGGAGACAGATTTTCAATTGTAGACAACAGAAAACATTCAACAGTTGACTCAGGCGTTGTAAAAATCTTTATCCCAAAAGGTAAGACATTTAAAATTGTTAATGTAGAAGCAGGGGCAGGTAATTTTAAATTAAACGGATTAAAATGTAAAAAGTTAGATTTAAAAGTCGGTGCAGGAAAGATGACATTGGAAAATTTGACGGTTACAGAATCCGCAAATATAGATTCAGGCGCCGGAAAAACTACTTTTAATGACTGCAACATAAATAATCCTGCAATTAGCATCGGAGCCGGTTATTTTGAATATTACGGTATACTATACGGAAAAATTCAAATTGATCATGGACTCGGTAAAGCACTATTCAATATAGACGGTAAAAAATCTGACTATTCAATTCAAACCGACAGTGGACTTGGAACAATGAAAATAGACGGAGAGCCGTTATCCGATGATTTAATAAACAAGTTTAACCCAAAAGCAGATAACAAAATTTTAATAGAAAGCGGCATAGGAAAGATAGAACTTGATTTTAATGAATAATAAAAACATCGATTAGATTTTCTAATCGATGTTTTTGTTTATAAAGATTTTCTTGAATTTGCAATTTCTATTTTTTTCATAACCTCTTCATCCGGTTTTTTCGTAAGCAGTGAAACAATGAAGATGAATATCGATGAAATAATGAATGACGGAAGTAATTCATATATTGCAAAGGCACCACCCAAGTGAGAAATACCGAGTTTCCAGATTATTACGCTCAGTCCGCCGGAAAGCATACCTGCTATTGCCCCGGCTCTCGTTGTTTTCTTCCAGAAAAGGGAAAACAAAATCAACGGACCAAAAGTTGCTCCAAATCCGGCCCAAGCAAACGAAACTATTTTGAAAATAATACTTTGTTCATCAAGGGCAATTATAATCGCTATTATTGTGATAATAACCAAAGTAATTTTTGACATTCTCATTACTTGTTTGTCGGTTGCATCTTTCTTTACTATTGCAAGATAAATGTTTTTTGCAAAGGCAGAAGCAGCGATGAGTAAATATGAGTCTGAAGAACTCATAGCGGCGGCTAAAATACCTGCCATAACAAGACCGGCTAAAAATGAAGGAAGAAGTTTAACGGAAAGCACAATAAATACATTTTCTGCGTCCGAAGCTGAAAGCAGGGTTGTTGGTAATAAATCTCTTCCCATTACACCGATAAATACGGCGCAAGCCATTGAAATTATAACCCAAACAATTGCGATTCTTCTTGATCTTTTAAGTTCACTTTCTTTTCTTATAGCCATAAATCTAAGAAGTACCTGTGGCATTCCGAAATATCCGAGCCCCCAAGCAAGTGAGGATAAAACCATCAATACACTTCCGGGAACAGCGTCATTGAATACCGGTTTGTTTGCAACTACTTGTTGAATACCGGCATCGTTTGTTGCGGGAGAAGCAGAAGCAAAAATATCTAAGAAACCGGGAATTTTTTCAAGATTTGAAATCATCGGAGCAATTCCGCCCGCTCTGTAAATAGTTATTGAAACAATTGCAACCAAGGCGATAACCATTACGATTGACTGGAAGAAATCGGAAACACTTTCTGCCAAAAAACCGCCCATAAAAGTATAAATCAAAACAATCACTGCGCCGATAATCATCATAGGAACATATTTAAAGTTAAATATAGCAGAAAAAAGTTTTCCGAAAGTTACAAGGCAGCTTGCAGCATAGACAGTGAAGAATATTAGAATAAACAGTGCCGAGATCATCATAATAACAGGCTTTTTTTCGCCAAAACGCTTTGAAAAGAACTCGGGAAGGGTAATGGAATCATCAAAAGCGACACTGTATCTTCTCAGTCTTTTTGAAATAATCAACCAATTAAAATAGGTGCCGAGTGCAAGACCAATTGCTGTTTGTAATGCACTCGAAAGACCACACCAATATGCAAGTCCCGGAAGCCCCATCATCAGCCAACCACTCATATCGGAGGCTTCTGCGCTCATTGCGGTAACCCAAGGGCCGAGAGTCCTGCCACCCAAGAAATAATTATCAGTGCTTTCATTTGCCTTTTTATTAAAGAAGACACCGATAGCAACCATGAATACCAAATAAAGAATCATGGCTAATAAGATAAAGATTTTGTCCGACGTCATTATATAAACTCCCTTGATTTTTTTACTGTGGTATTATACTTGTTTTATTGATAAATTACAAATTAAAGACAAAGAGAACCGGATAATCCATAAACATATATACGTGCGATTGATAATCACCATCCATCCGGTAGCCGGGGGTTATCAACCCCCGGTGCATTTGTTAATCCGCAAATTAAATAATATAATTAAAAAATAGGCAACGGTTAATTTATAACCGTCCGCTCCGGCGTGTGGACGCGTCGCACGAATTAAGGACGCCTGATACCACCTCTCCCGGTAGCCATGAATTATTAATCCCGGGAGCTTTGATAAAAAAAGTTATCGGAAGTTTGATAACCGTCCGCTACGGTGTTGGTCCGGCTTGGCTTAATATTGTATTTCTTTCGATATTTTTAACTTGAATAATACTATATATAGATTATAATATTATTAGTAAATCATATGTCAGCCGGAGGCGAGTATGAAGCTTAAGTTTTACGGTGCAGCGCACGAAGTTACGGGAAGTTGTTTTCATTTACAAGTCGGAGATAAGAATATTTTTATAGACTGTGGACTTAAACAGGGATCCGATTTCTGCGAAACGGAAACTTTGCCGATTGCCGCCAATGCGGTTGACTTTGTTATTTTAACCCACGCTCACATAGATCATTCGGGAAATATTCCGAGACTTTACAACGAAGGATTCAGAGGCAAAATTCACACAACTGACGCAACGACTTCATTGTGCAAAATAATGTTGCGCGACAGCGCACATATTCAGGAATTTGAAGCTGAATGGAAGAACAGGAAAAATAAAAGAGCGGGTCGCGAGCAATATCTACCGTCATACAGAGTCGAAGATGCCGAAAAATGTATGGAACTTTTTGTAGAACATGAATACGACGAAAAATTCACGCTCTGTGACGGTATTCAAATAAGATTTAACGATGCGGGTCATCTTTTGGGTTCCGCTATTGTTGAAATGTGGATTGAAGAAAACAATATAACAAAAAAACTTGTTTTTTCGGGCGATTTAGGAAACATGAATCAGCCTCTAATAAAAGATCCTACAATGGTTAGTTCAGCAGACTATGTTATCTGTGAATCGACTTATGCAGACAGATTGCATGAAGGCAGTGACGATTATACCGGTCAACTTGCTTCAGTCATTGAAAGAACTCTAGGCAGGGGAGGAAACCTAGTTATTCCGTCGTTTGCCGTGGGAAGGACACAGGAGATACTATATTTCATCAGAAAAATAAAAGAAAATTCACTTGTTTCAATACCGAACTTTCCTGTTTATGTTGACAGCCCGCTTGCCGCAGACGCAACGGAAATTTATCAAAAAAGATTCATAAAATACTTTGATGAAGAAGCAACAGAACTTGTAAGTAACGGAATAAATCCTATTTCATTTCCGGATTTGAAAATCACCGAATCAGTTGAAGAATCAAAATTTATAAATTCAGATGAAACTCCGAAAGTAATAATTTCCGCTTCAGGTATGTGTGATGCCGGAAGAATCAAGCACCACTTAAAACATAATCTTTGGAGAGAAGAATCGGCAATACTTTTTGTCGGATTTCAGGCTCAGGGAACTTTGGGCAGAAAAATTTTAGACGGTGCTTTAAAAGTAAAACTCTTCGGAGAGGAAGTTGAAGTCAGAGCTGAAATCATAAGCCTTCAGGGAATCAGCGCCCATGCCGATAAGAACGGGCTTCTCAGATTTTTAAGCGAATTTGAAGAAAAGCCACAAAAAGTTTTCATCGTTCATGGTCAGAGTGATGTTGTTGAAGGTTTTGAAAGCCTCTTAAAAGAAGAATATAACTTTGATGTATTCGCACCATACACCGGAGCTGCGTTTGATTTAAGCGATAACAAGGTTCTGAGTGTGGGAGAAAAGAAAAATAAAATTAAGAGAAAGGGTAATGAAATGGGTAACTTTATCAGACCGAACAGTCCTTTTGGAAGACTTCTTATCGCTTATAAGCGACTTGAAAAGGTTATAAGGAACAATGCGGGCGGCGCAAATAAAGATATTGCAAAGTTTGCAGACCAAATTATTGCTCTATGCGAAAAATGGGATCGCTAAAGAATTAACAAACTAATAAGCAGAGATTATTAAAATATTAAAAAACTTTGACTTTCTTGATAAAAAATGTAATAATTATCTGTACTCAAGTGAGTGATGAAAACTTTATTACATTTTTAAGGAGACTAAAATGGCAGTTGGCAAAATTTTAGTGGTAGATGACGATCCAAGTATTTGTGAAGTTCTTCGTTTATATTTAGAAAAAGACGGATACAGTGTTTCTATAGCAAATGACGGAGAGACTGCTCTTAAAATGTTTACAGAAATGCCTCAGGACATCATGCTCATTGACATTATGCTTCCTAAGATGGACGGAAATCAATTATGTCGTGAAATAAGACAGATTTCAAATGTTCCGATAATTATGATATCTGCAAAAGAAGAAACTTTTGATAAGGTTTTAGCTTTGGAACTCGGAGCAGATGACTATATTATTAAACCATTTGACGCAAAGGAAGTTATAGCTCGAATAAAGGCAGTGCTTCGCAGAACAAAATCAAAGAACTTTGAAGAAATAAAGGTTATTGAATATGATAATCTTTCTATCAATTTGACTAATTACGAACTCAAAGTGCAGGGTAAACCTATTCCTACACCGCCGAAAGAACTTGAACTTATTTATCATCTTGCAAGCAACCCTAATCGTGTATTTACAAGAGATCAGCTTTTGGATGAAGTTTGGGGATTTGATTATTACGGTGATTCAAGAACAGTTGACGTTCACGTTAAGAGACTCAGAGAGAAGCTTGAAGGAGCATCAACTGAATGGGAACTCAAAACAGTTTGGGGAGTAGGATACAAATTCGATCTTAAATAGAGACATATATGAAAAAACGAAGTGACGACAGTCTTTTTAGCAGATATTTTTCTATAAGTTTTCTGACTGTGTTTGTCAGTTGCATAATCTTGATTGTTTTGTTTGTTTCATTTTTTGTTAATTATTGGGCAAATCAAACAATTATGATATTAGAACGAAATGTGGAAACGTTGAGTAAAAAGTCCGAGCAGATGGATCTCCGCTCGGACTATTCGATTAAGGATTCACATAAAAAACAAGAGTTTAAAGAATATTTAAATCTTCTGAACGGTGCAACTTCGGCTCATTTCTTTTTATGTGACAAAAATGGAAAACCTATCGTTAAAGATTTTTCAAATGAAAATTTTGAAAATTATATAAGTTTAGATAAGAATGAATATCAAAAAATAAATGAAGATACATATTATTCTGTAAGCATGTCGAACTTAAATGATAAAAACAAGCTAAACGGATATATCATTGTAATAAAAGCTCTGCCGAATGACGACGGCTATATAGTCGGTCTAAAGTCTGTTTATAAAGGTTTGTCTGAAACTGTTGTTGCGTTTTTGAAAATACTTTTGCTTGCAGAGATAATTACCTTCCTTTTGTCCATTATTATCGTTTATGCCATGACATATAATTTAACAATGCCTATTGTTAAAATGACTGAACTCACACAACAATATGCAAAAGGCGATTTCAGTCAGCGCATTAAGGTTAGAGGAAATGATGAAATTGCTACTCTTGCACAGAATTTCAATGAAATGGCATCATCACTCGAAAACAGTGAGAGCTCAATGAGTAGTTTTGTGGCAAACATTTCTCACGAACTTAAAACGCCTATGACAAGTATTGCCGGATACATTGACGGAATTTTGGACGGAACAATTCCCGAACAAGACAGAACAAAATATTTGCAGCAAGTTTCTCGAGAAGTTAAAAGACTCGCAAAGCTTTCAGTTGCAATGTTGCAACTTTCAAAAATTCAATCCGGTTCAGGAAAACCGATATTTGCAAAAACTGATATTACAAAAATAACCATGCAAATTTTGTTTTCTTTTGAAGAACTGATAAACTCAAAGAAAATTGATGTCATAGGTCTTGATAAACTTAAAAGTGAGTATGCTTTCGTTGATGAAAGATTTATTTATCAAGCAATATATAATTTAGTGGATAATGCAGTTAAGTTCACAAATGAGGGTGGATATATTGAAACAAGTGTCTACACTGAGGGTGAAAATGTTTATTTTATTATTAAAAACAGTGGAGACGGAGTAAACGGAGAAGAACTTACGAGAATTTTTGAAAGATTTTACAAGGTCGATAAATCTCGAAGTCAAGATACTAAGAGCTCAGGTTTGGGATTGAATTTAGTTAAGACCATCATTGAAATGCATGGCGGCAAAATTCATGCGACGAGTAAACTCGGTGAATATACTCAGTTCAAGTTTTATATACCTAAAAAGCAAAAGTGAGGTAAAAAATGAAAAGAAAAAACAATGGTTTTAAGATTTTTTTAACAATAATAGCCGTGATACTTATTATTTCGGTTTTGGGAATTTTATACGCACTAAGAGGAATAGATTCCGGCGATACAAAGCCTAAACAACCGGTCGGCAGCAGTTTTGAATTGGAAGATATTCCAAATGAGAAAAGTGCAAATGTGAAAACAGGAAAGAAATTGTCGTCAACGCAAGTTGCCGAGAAAGTTACACCGAGTGTAGCAGCTATTGTAGTATATAAGAACAATAAACCTATCGGTCAAGGTTCGGCCGTAGCTATGTCTTATGACAAAGAGAAAAATGAAACAGCTTTTATAACCTGCAATCACATTGTCGAAAGCAGTAATATTACAATTAAAATAATGGATAAAGACGGAAAAGTTTATCCTGCAGTTTTAAAGGGCAGAGATAAACCCACCGATCTTGCGGTCGTAGTTGCAAAGACAAATAAATTTCCGCCTGCAGAGTTTGGAGATTCAAGTAAACTCAAAGTTGGAAATGCTGTTTATGCTATCGGAAACCCATATAGTTTAGATTTTTACGGAACTTTTACCGCAGGTGTTATATCTTCAGTTAATCGTCCTCTAAAATCCGGAAATTCAATTTATTCACTTAGGACAATTCAACATGATGCCGCTATCAACCCCGGAAATTCAGGCGGGGCACTTGTCAATGAATATGGCCAGGTTGTCGGAATAAATTCTGCCAAAGTTTCTTCGGAAGCCTTTGAGGGTATGGGATTTGCAATACCGATAAGCGATGCGAAACCGATTATCGATCAACTTATGGCAAAGGGTAAAATAAGTTCCAGAAGTAAACTTGGTATAACATATGTTCCTGCGGGAAATGATAATAAATATTCTGAAATTGTCTCAAAAAATAAGTTGCCTGAAGGAACAATTGTAATAATGTCAATAGATTCAGACAGCGATGTTGGCAAAAAAAATATAAGAACAAAAGACTTAATAACACATGTAAACGGAAAGCCCCTTACAAACCCGGATATACTTTCGGGAATTATTGTCAAGAGTAAACCGGGAGATGAGATAGACCTTTCAATTGCAAGGGTGATGGCAGACGGAAAAGTGCAAAAATTCAATGTAAAAGTCAAGCTCGTAGAACAAAAATAAAAACAATATAAAAAGTGCGATACAAATTTGTATCGCACTTTTTTTATGAAAAGTCTTTTTTCAGTTTATTAAAATATTTTATAAGATAATTTTTTATAATCAGCATTCTCTTTAAATATTCTTTGTAATCATCTATCAGCCAGGGATCGGGAATGCTTTCATATTTTCCGATAGCGGCCTCTGACAAAGTAATATATTTTTTCTTATATCTCTTAGGTAAAAGAACCTTTTGAAATTTAGTCATACCGATTATAACGTCCGCTTCATCAAATCTTTCTCGGTCATTTTTGACATAAGATGGAACATGAGCATCGACAGTTACGGGATCAAGTCCTTCCTCCTCAATTAAAACCCGTCTTGTCTTGTCATTTATTTTTGTCATTTGATTAAAGACCGCAGAAGATTTTACTTCTATTTTTCCGTTTAATACGGGATCATTTTCAACCATTTTGCGAAAAACAAATTCACAGTAAGGGCTGCGACATATATTTGACGCACATACAAATAAAATTTTCATAGATTATCCATTCAACGCCTTAAATGCTTTTTTGTTATTTTTATACAAATCCTTAAACACCGCAAAGCCCTTGTCATAGACAGCTTTATTTTTTTCGTTTGGTGTGAATCTCTTTGTAACTTTTATGTATTTATCAACTTCGTTCAGATTGTTTATTGCACCTATTCCGACACCTACTATCGCTGCAGCACCGACAGCACCGACATTCTGCGGAAAAGCAACCGTCTCAACATTTTTGCCTAAAATATCAGCTAATATTTGAGATGTTACGTCGGAAAGTGCTCCGCCACCGACAAATCTGACAGTATCAGAAATTTCTGTCTTTTTTGATTGTGCTTCAAGCATCCAACGTTTATGATAACAAACTCCTTCAATAACTGAACGAATAAGATCTTTTTTGCCGGTTTCAATTTTTATATTGAAAAACATACCGGCCGCATTTGGATCTTCAAACGGGCAACGGTTGCCATGAAGCCAAGGTGTAAAAATAACTCCGTTTGAGCCTGCCGGAACCTGATCGATAACTTCTGACATATAGTCGTATAAACTTGTATATGCTTCTTCAAATTCTTCCGGTGCTTCCGTAACATCTTTTTTGTCAAGATAGATATCAATTTCATCAAGTGCTAAATGATTTTTTACCCATTCCAAGCACTTGCCCGAAGTCTCAAGTTCGGCAAAATAGTTGTATAATCCATCCTCTGCTCCCACAATAGCTGCAATCATTGCATTAGCATCAACCATAGACTTATTTACTATGGTTGAAACCCAACCTGAGGTTCCGGAATATATGTGTGTATCGCCAAGATGAACAGATCCTGCACCGATACCGATTAATGAGGAATCATTTCCGCCGCCGAATACCGGAATACCCGCCATAAGGCCAAGATCAGATGCCGCCTTTTCTGTCAAAGGCCCTACAATATCGGTTGAATTGATAATTTCGGGCAGATGATCCATGTTTACTCCGACCATCTTGCATACCTGCTTACTCCAACCTTCGTGACCTTTTCTTATATCATATAAAAGAGCTGCAAAAGCTGAATCTCTTACCATAACACATCTGTCAGTACAACGGCAGAGAAGATATTCTTTTACATCAAGCCATTTATATATTTTTTCATAAACTTCCGGTTCGTTTTCTTCAATCCATTTATATTTCCAAATAGGATCTTTAACCGAAGATGAAACTGCACCTGTATAGTAAAGATAGGGGATTGCTTTGAAGATATTTGCGCCCGCAATTTGAGGACCGTATGCCATTCCATCTTTAAGCTGTTTTTTTGCTCTCTGATCCATATAACTCATAGCTCTTCTGAGAGCTTTGCCGTTCTCATCTACGACAACAAGTCCTTGAGCTTGTGAACAAAAAGAAATACCCTTTATATCTTTTGGGGAAATTTTATCTTTGACTTTCTCGTCTGCAAAAATAAGTTGTGTGGTTTCGCACATCGCATCCCACCACTCATCTACATCTTGTTCAGCTCCACCGTTTTCCAAAATGTAAAGGTTATAACCGCAGGATTCGGCTTTTATAAGTTCTATTGAATGATCAATTTTGAAAAGACAGGTTTTAACTCCTGTTGTTCCCACATCATAACTTATTACATAGTTTTCCATTATTTTCCCCCTATTTTAATTTCTTTATATCCGTTTTTTCAAATGTGAATGCGGATTCTAAAAATTTAAGCAATTCTCTAACCATTTTTTCCTCATCTTCAAAAATCTCTTCTCCGCAATATATTCTCAGTCTTTCACGATGATAGTCACAGGTGTATGAAAATTGCAAAGACATTAAAAGTGTATCAAAGAAAAAGGCAAATAACTTGGGATCGCAGTCGCGTCTAATATCTCCGTCAGATATACATTTTTTTATGAAAGCTGTGTAGAGTTTTGCGGAATGTGCTTCGACTTCATTGGCAAAGGCACTTATATCATATTTTGGACTGACCTTTGTTATCTCGTTATATAGTTTTACGTATTTTGAATTCTTGCCGGAAGTCTTTTGTATGGCTCTTATCAGTTTTTCTGCTCTGACTAAAATTTTATCGTCACTTTCGGCAACACTTTTTAAAAAATCATCGAGAGTTTTTGTCGCATGTTTAACACAGGTAAGGAAAAAAGCCTCTTTTGTCGGAAAATATTTGTATAAAAGCCCGACACTTATGCCGGCTTTTTTTGCTATAACATTAATATTTGCAGATTCCAAGCCGAGAGTTGAAAATTCATCAATCCCGGTTTGTAATATTTTAATCTTTCTATCTTCGTCACAACGATCGAATGCTTCTTTATAATATCTGATAGCTAAGGTATCCTTTCTTATGAGCCATTGCTCACTCGTGTATGAAATTTTAACATAAAGCTAAACTTGTGACAAGTAGCAAAAGAAAATGAAAATTACTCTTTATTTTTGTCTTAAATGATGATACAATAGTTGCAAATATATTGTGAGCGACTGCTCACAGAAATGTTAAACGGAGGTTTTTATGGATAATAATAATTTTGCTATTACCGAATATCCCGATACAGATCAAATTATAAGAGAATTAGATAATCTTATTAAAAAACCTATTTATTCCATAGGTAAAGAAGCTCTGTCGGAATACGAGAGAGATTATTATGAAAAGAAATGTAAAAAATCAAAAGAGATGATTTCGCAAGCTAAGGAATATATTCCGGGTGGTGTTCAACACAATCTCGCTTTCAACTATCCGTTCCCGCTTGTATTTACAAAGGCAGAAGGTGCTTATCTTTACGATATTGACGGAAATAAGTACTATGATTTTCTTCAGGCAGGAGGACCGACAGTATTAGGCTCAAATGATCCTGTTGTAAGAGATGCTGTTATGCAACTTCTCAAAGAATGTGGTCCGTCAACCGGACTTTTTCATGAATATGAATACAAGCTTGCAAAGAAAATCGCAGATTCCGTTCCGTCGGTAGAAATGTTCAGAATGTTGAACTCAGGAACTGAGTCTTGTATGTGTGCGATAAGAGTTGCTCGTCTTGCAACCGGACATAAAAATGTACTTAAAATGGGCGGCGCATACCATGGCTGGTCAGATCAGCTCGCTTGGGGTATAAGAATACCCGGAACTAAGAACATTCAAGCTAAAGGTGTTCCGGGATACTTGTTCAAACATACACAGGAATTTTTCCCGGGTGATTTGAACGATCTTGAAAAGAAATTAAAGTTAAATGAACTTAACGGCGGAACAGCCTGCGTATTTATCGAACCTATCGGACCTGAATCTGCAACTCGTCCGCTTTCAAAAGAATTCGTAAAAGGCGTTGAAAAACTTTGTCATCAATATGGAGCACTCTTTATCTGTGATGAAGTTGTTTCCGGATTCAGAATAGGAATGTCCGGTGCTCAGGGTTATTACGGCGTTGATCCTGACCTTACTATCTTTGGTAAAGTTATTGCCGGCGGATACCCGGGAGCAGGCGGAATCGGCGGTCATAAAGATGTAATGAAACATCTTGGTGCAGGACTCGATTCTTCAGGAAAGAAAATTAAAAAGGCTCTTTGCGGCGGAACTCTTGCGGCAACACCTATTTCCTGTGTCGCTGGTTATGTTGCTATCAGCGAAATTGAAAAGAGAAATGCTTGCCGTAAAGCCGGTGAAATGGGAGACAGACTCGTTGCAGGACTTAAAAAGAGCATTGAAAAATATAACTTACCGTTTGTTGCATATAACATCGGTTCAGTATGTCATTTGGATACTGTCGGAACAATGCACTTTGCAATAGACTGGAAGAAACCTTGGGAACTTCTCAATATTTTGAAACAGACATCCGCAAGACAAAAGGAAATGGAACACATGGGTTGTGCTTATATGGCTGAAGGACTTGTAACCTTGGCAGGATCAAGACTCTATACTTCTGCTGCTTATACACCCGAACTTATCGATGATGCTATTGCAAGATTTGATAAAGTAATGTCTAAGTGTCAAGAGATAAAATAAGGGAGGATACCATGGTTGTCGATATAAACAAAGTTAAAGATCAGGTTATTGAAGCCGGAAAAAGACTTGTAAAAGAAGGACTAATTGCCCGTACTTGGGGTAATGTCAGCGCAAGAATATCAAACACACAGTTTGTTATCACTCCGAGCGGAAAGACTTATGAAAGCTTAACTCGTGACGATATTGTTGCCGTCAATATCGACGATTTGGAATACAGCGGAAACGTTAAGCCTTCATCCGAAAAGGGAGTTCACGCAAAAATTTACAAGGCAAGACCTGATATCAACTTTATAATTCATACACATCAAATCTATGCTTCTGTTTTGGGCGTTTCCGGTGATACTTATGAAATACCCGAAGGTGAGTATAAGACTCTTGCGGGACCTGTCGTAACCGCAAAATACGGTCTTTCTTCAACCGGCATTTTAAGTGATGCGGTTAGAGATGCAGTCTTGGAAAATAAAAATTCAAATGCTGTTTTGATGAAACATCACGGAACGGTTTGTATGGGTAAAGATTATGAGGAAACTTTCAAAGTTTCGAGAGAGCTTGAAGATTTTTGTAAATCAAAAGTTTCTGCCGTTGATTCAAGAATACTTGAAGATACAAAGGCTTCAAACGATTTAGGCTCAAGTGAAAGATTCGGGAATATCTTTGTGCTTACAATGAAAGACGGAACAAGTTATACATGTGGAGTTGAATCGGGAGCGGGTGTAACTACTCTCGCTCCACGAGTTTCAAAACTTCACGCCGAAATATATAAAACATCTGATGTCAAATTTATCAAACAATATACAGGAAAATATGCTGTTGCTCTCAGCGCAAAGGGCGAAACATTGAGTCCGTTTTTAGATGATTTTGCGCAAATTGCAGGCGTTGATGTAAAATGCAAAAAACTTGATAAAGTAGATTTCAGAACAGATTATAAAGAGATTGCAAAAGCACTCAAAGGCAGAAATGCTGTCTTGATTGAGGGCGAAGGTGCTCTTTGCACAGGTAACACCAAGTCGGATGCTAATGCCGTGGAACTTGTGCTTGAAAAAGAATGTCTGACAAATCTCTATTGTAAACATATATCTCATGCTTTGCCGCTTTCAAAGCTTGACTGTTTTATAATGAGAACAGTTTATGTTATGAAATATTCAAAACAGGCAGGATATTAATGCGTTATTAAGATAAAAAGAGTGAGCTTTTGCTCACTCTTTTTTATATAAATTTAATGACATTTATATATTTTTATTATAAAATAAATAAAAAGGAAAAAGGTGATTTTATGCGACAGATGGAAAAGAAAAATATAGTTTTATATATTGTTTTGACTTTTTGTACCTTTGGATTATTCGGAATTTATTGGGCATACATTATCGGCAGAGATTCAACATATATGGATGACGAAAATGAAAGCATAACGGTCAATGTTTTACTTATGCTACTATTCCCGATAGTAGGCAATTATTTTTGTGAGAAAAAGTTGGTTTCGGCTTGTGAAAAACTCAAAATGAAGCATGAAGATCAATCCATATTACTTTTAATTTTAGGTTTAGTGGGATTTCCTTTTGTGGGTTTCATTGTTCTTCAAGATACAATGAATAAGATGATTGATTTTTATAATAATCAATATTCGGAGAATGAGAACAATCAGGGACAAAAAACAAGTTTTGTTCCGAAATCAGAGATTAAAACGGAAAATAAAGATACAAAATTAGATGATTTTTCAAAAGAATTCAAAGAATTGGCAGAGGACAGAAAAGTTTTAGAAGATGAATCTTTGAAAAATGAAAACACAGATAAAATTGTAAAATTGCTTTATGATGATAAAGAATTGACAGTTAAATTTTTAAACGAAAGATGTTCAAAAGAGCAATTTATAATAATTAAAGAAATCTATGACAAAATAAATATTGAAGAACACGAAGAATTTAAAAACGCCTTTGAAAATCTTTCGGAAAAATATTCAAACGAATAAAAAAGTTAAATAAAAATCGGACTCGACGAGTCCGATTTTTGTTTTACCAAATCACTTTGGAATCAATATCGCGTTTGCAGAGTTCTAAGAATTGCGGGATATCCATTGCTCCGATGTCGTCTTTGTTTCTGTGTCTTACGGAAACAGTGCCGCTTTCCTGCTCTTTTTCTCCGACAATAAGCATAAGCGGTAATTTTTCCTGTTTTGCCTGTCTGATCTTATAACCTATTTTTTCATTCCTTGTATCAACCGTTACTCGAAGTCCGTTTTTCTCAAGTTCAGATTTTACCTTCTCTGCATAGTCGATGAATTTATCGGAAATCGGTAAAATTCTGACTTGTTCGGGAGCAAGCCAAAGCGGGAAAGCACCGGCGTATTTTTCGATCAGCAATGCCAAAGTTCTTTCATAGCAACCGATAGATGTCCTGTGAATGATATACGGCGTCTTCTTCTCGTTGTTTTGGTCGGTATATACCATGCCAAAATTCTTTGCGAGCATTTGGTCGATTTGAATTGTAATCAGGGTATCTTCTTTTCCGAAAACATTTTTAATTTGAATATCAAGTTTCGGACCATAAAAAGCAGCTTCGCCGATTCCCACTTTGTAATCGATGTTTAGATTATTTAAAATCTTTTCCATAAGTTGTTGTGAATGATCCCACTGTTCTTTAGTTCCGACATATTTGTCTCTGTCATTTTCGTCCCATTTGGAAAATCTGTAAGAAATATCTTCATACAAACCAAGTGTTTTCAACATATATATGGCAAGTTCAAGACAATTTTTGAATTCTTCTTCAAGTTGATCGGGTCTGCAAATTTCATGACCTTCAGAAATTGTAAATTGTCTGACTCTTATAAGGCCGTGCATCTCACCGGAGGCTTCGTTACGAAATAGGGTAGATGTTTCGTTGTATCTTAGCGGTAAGTCTTTGTAAGAGCGTGGTTTGTTTAAATAAGCCTGATATTGAAAAGGACAGGTCATTGGTCTTAATGCCAAAACTTCGTCGTCCTTTTCTTCATCACCTAAAACAAACATTCCTTCTTTGTAATGACCCCAGTGTCCGGATATTTTGTATAGGTCGCTCTTGGCCATAAACGGTGTCTTTGTAAGTAACCAGCCTCTTTTTTGTTCTTCGTCTTCAACAAATCTTTGTAATAATTGAATAACGCGGGCACCCTTTGGAAGCAAAATAGGCAAGCCTTGACCTATAACATCGGCAGTTGTAAAGAATTCAAGTTCGCGACCGAGTTTGTTGTGATCTCTTTTCTTTGCTTCTTCAAGTCTCAATAAATGTTCTTCCAACATCGATTTTTTAGGAAAAGCGGTACCATATATTCTTGTGAGCATTTTATTGTTAGAATCGCCCTTCCAATATGCACCGGTCGTTGATGTCAAGGCGATCGCCTTTACTACTCCGGTATTGAGTAAATGAGGACCTGCACAGAGATCTACAAAGTCGCCCTGTTTATAAAAACTGATATCTTCACCTTTGTCGGCATGCTCTTTAATCAAAAGAACCTTATAATCTTCGTCTTTTTCTTTCATCAGTTTAATTGCTTCGTCTGCACTTAAATTGAACTTTTCAATTTTGAGATTTTCTTTCACTATTTTTGCCATTTCACGTTCTATTTTTTTGAGGTCTTCGGCAGTGAAAGGTTCATCAATATCAAAATCATAGTAAAATCCGTTTTCAATCGACGGACCGATTGCAAGTTTAACATTTTTATATAACCTTTTTACAGCTTGAGCTAAAATATGGGAGGCAGTATGGTTAAATGCATGTCTACCCTCATCACTGTCAAAGGTGCAGACTTCGAGATTGCAATTTTTTGTTATCACATATCTTAAATCCTGAGGTTCACCGTCGATTTTACAGCAACAAGCAGCTTTATAGAGAGACATACCAATAGACTTGATTACTTCATAAGCAGGTATATCTTTTTCAAACTCTAAAACACTTTTGTCCGGCAGACTAACTTTTATCATTTATTTTCCCTTCATTTCTTATATTTATAACTACTCATATATCTTAATAATAAAATTGTTCTAAAACATTATATAGCATTTTTTCAAGATTGTCACTGTATATAAGTGTTCTTGATTTTAGACGTCGCTTAATAATCATAAGACTTATAAAAGTAAATTGTTGTATTGAAGTAAATAAAGCCGAAAAATACATATTTTATAAAGGCTTTTAACTTGACTTGAAGTTTTTTTAACTATACAATAGTAGCACAGTGGAAAAATGTTTAAATTTTTAACTAAATTTATAATTTTGATATATTTTTTACTGATTAAAATACATGAGGAGGTGTCTGTTTGGATACAACGTTTTGGATAATTGCTCTTATTGTGGGCATTATCGTAGCAGCTTGTGTGGCCTTCATTGCCGGACAGAAGTTTCGCAAAAATCAAGCGGAAAAGCTTATCGGATCGGCTGAAGAAGAAGCAACAAGAATAATGAATCAAGCGCTTACCGACGGGGAAAACAAGAAAAAAGAAAAAATCCTCGAAGCGAAAGATGAAATATACAAACAAAGACAGGAAGCAGAAAAGGAAGTTCGTGAAAGACGAGCAGAAGTTCACAGACAAGAAAAGAGAATAAATTCTAAAGAAGATAATATTGACCGTAAACTTTCTAATATTGAAAAGAAAGAAGAAGTATTACAGGATAAATTAAAATCAGCAGATCAAAAATTGGAAGAAATTGAATCTCTGAAAAAAGGTCAGTTTGAAATGCTCGAAAAAATTTCCGAGCTCAGCAAAGAAGACGCAAAAGAATATCTTTTGAAAAATTTAGACGGAGAACTTGAACACGAAAAAGCTCTTAAAATTGAAGAGTATAAAAACAAGTTTTCAGATGAATCCGAAGAAATAGCAAGAGAACTTTTATCTGTCGCAATTCAAAGATGCGCTGTTGATCACAGCTCAGACAATGTGGTTACCGTAATAAGCCTGCCTAATGATGAAACAAAGGGTCGCATTATCGGAAGAGAAGGCAGAAACATCAGGGCGATTGAGTCAATGACCGGAGTAAATCTTGTTATTGATGACACACCTGAAGCGATAACAATTTCTTCTTTTGATCCGGTTAGAAGACAGGTGGCATCGCTTGCGCTTCAAAAGCTCATATCTGACGGACGAATTCACCCTGCACGAATTGAAGAGACTGTTAAAAAATGTCAAAAAGAAGTCGATACTGCAATTAAGCAAGCAGGAGATCGAGCAGTTTTAGACATAGGCGTTACCGGAATTAATAATGAAATTGTTAAACTCTTAGGAAGACTTAAATACAGAACGAGTTATGGTCAAAATGTTCTGAATCATTCAATGGAAGTTGCCTATCTTTCGGGCGTAATTGCCGCTGAAATGGGTGCCAATGTAAAAGTTGCAAAAAGAGCAGGTCTTTTACATGACATAGGAAAGGCGATTGACCACGAATATGACGGATCTCACGTTCAACTGGGTGTTGAGTTTGCAAAGAAATATAAGGAAAGCGACGTTGTTATAAATGCAATTGCCGCACATCACGGAGATGTTGAACCCAAGACGGTCATTGCTTTTATCGTTCAAGTTGCCGATGCAATTTCGGCCGCTCGTCCCGGAGCAAGACGAGAAAACGTTGAAAACTACATAAAGAGAATAGAAAATCTTGAGGAAATTGCCTCATCATTTGATGGTGTAAAAAATACTTTTGCACTTCATGCAGGCCGTGAAATCAGAGTTATGGTTCAACCCGAGAACATAAGTGACGACCGTATGACAATTCTTGCTCATGAAATTTCAAAGAAAATAGAAGATGAACTCGAATATCCGGGACAAATAAAAGTCAACGTAATTCGAGAAAACAGAGCAGTGGATTATGCAAAATAAAATAAATGTTCTTGCACTTGGAGACATAGTCGGAGACCCCGGTCTCGACTGTGTCTTTCGCAACTTAAATAAAATTAAAAAAGAAA
>CABTZO010000021.1 GCA_902489335.1 uncultured Oscillospiraceae bacterium
AATAAATTTGTAATAGAAAAAGGCAGATACAAAATATTAGTCGCATCTTCTTCCAAAGACATAAGACTTCATAAAACTCTCGTTATGAATGTAAAAGAAGAAAAGGAATTAAATTACAAAAAACTATTGCCGTCATACTACATAGGAAGACCTGATTTAGCGTCAGATGAAGAAGTTCAAATTTTGTTTGACAACAAGCTAAGTGACTATAAAGTAAAAGATTCTTCATACTATGATCCCTTTACCACGTTATCCGATACATATAAATTCAATGCAATAAAAAGACAAATTGAAAATATTACAGATAAGATTGCCCCGGTACGTAATGTTTATGTTCAAATGGGAATGGATTCAGCGGGAAATTTCCCGGTTTCGCGTATTGCCGAAATATCCCGAGGTGCTTTAAATAAAGATGCTGCAAAATCGTTTTACAAGATTTTTTCGGAAAATAATAAATTAAAAAATTATAAAAGCCTTGCCGTGAATACAATAAAATCACTTCCGACTGCAATTATGAGTCTTTACTATAAAGACAAAAAATGATTCGTTTATAAGAAAAAATAGCCCTCTGATTTTAATATCAGAGGGCCAAATTTATTCTTTATATGTTGTTTTTTCTACAATTTGAGTTTCTTCTCCGTCAGGTGTTTGGATTGTAATCTCCGTTTTTTCTTTAGATTGAACTTCCGGTGCTTTTATCGGTTCTTGAGTCGAATATATGAATTCAAGAATTGTCTTTATCGCATGTTCTATTGAGTTAACATCAATATTTTTTTCTGTATCTGCTAAAGTTTCATAAAAATCAGGTTTTGAGTTTGTAGCGGTTGTCAAAACACCGTATTTGTAATTGGCACTGTCGAAAGGTTTTGCCTGAGTATGTAAATAAGATGCGTTTACAGATTTAAGATCAATATGCGAAGATTTTGCACATTTTTTTAATGTTGATGAAAGATTTCCACGCACACCGAGATTTGATTTGCCCATTAAGGTATCAACACAGATAACTTGAGTTTTTCCCGGACCATAAAAATCAATGTTTTCTTTGATAAACTGTCTGGTTCCGGCATTGGCGGGATATTTGCTTCCTGAAAACAAAACGCAAATTTGAGTGTTCTTGAAGTTTAAATTTTGAACGTTTAGATATCTTAAAACTCCTAAAAGAGCGTAACAACCTGTCATATTGTTTGCAACTCCGGGAGTTGATATATTCGTATTAAATCCGGCTCCGTAAATAAAACTTATTAGGCTTGCAAGGAAAGCGCAGATTCCACTTATAAAGACAAAGAGTTTAGGGTTAAAAGTAAGTGAAATAAGATTATATTTTTCAATCAAACTTAATACCGGATAAACTGCGGCAAACAAAACGAGTATAAAACAGATGAATTTTAGAAGCGCATTAAATGCTCCGTTAAAAACTTTTTTCGTTGGCGCATCTATATTTGCGGTTAAAATAATATTTTGTTCGACAATTTCCTCTGCTTTTTTTGTAACGATTAAATTCTTTGCCGATTTCTTCTTTGAAATTGAAAAAATACCTAAAAAGAACAGAATCATAATCAGCCAAATAACAATGGTCGGTATCGATAGTATGGGCATCAAATAATGTGAGAGAAAAATTAAAACTGTTATGGCGAGTAGCAAAAAGCCCGTAAAGAAATTAGAATATCTTTTTCGATTGAGTTTAGCAGTATAAGTTTTCAAATCGACCTGATTACTGAATGCTTCAGATTCTTTTTTTAAAATTTCGGCAAAAGAGGTTTCATTTTTTGATGCGGGTGCTCTGTTAACAAGAATGTCCGCTTTATCATTTAATGTCTTTTTAAGAGTTCGTGCTGCATAATTTGAGCATTCTCTTACGTCGCCGACATAACGAGGATTACTTTCAAAAGCTGTCATAATTTCTCCTTAATCATTTCCCGAACAAACGGGACAATTATTCATCTTTTTTATATCTGTTTTTTCGAAAGTCATTTCCGAAGAATCATAATATAAAAGTTTTCCTTCAATTGGCACAGGAAGGCCTAAGATGTGTTGCAAAATTGAGGTTGCGGCTATTGAACCAAGTGTGCTTACAACTGCTCCGACAGAACCGTAAATTTCTTCCGGAGGCTGTTGTGTGCCAAGCAGACAAGCAAGACAGGGGGTGGTTTTTGGGTTTATAAAGCTTATTGTTCCCATGAATCCGTTTGAAGAAACATCGACAAACGGTGTTTTCAACTCATAACAGGCTTCATTTACAATCATCTTGGCTTGAATACTGTCAACCCCTACAGCAACAATATCATATTGTCCGATAATTTCAACGGCATTTTCCTTGTTTATCGCAGTTGATATCGGTAAAACAACAATATCCGGATTAAAGGTTTTAATTTTCTTCGCTGCGCTGTCAACTTTCAAATTTCCTATATCATCATAATGGTGTAAAATTTCGCGATTCAAATGATTCACACTAATTATATTGGGATCTATAATTCCTATTGTTCCGACTCCTGCGGCCGCTAAATCATAAAGTAAAGTAGAATTTACACCACCGATACCCACGACTAAAACCGAAGCATCTTCTATTTTTGATTGACCGTCATGTCCTATTTCTTTAAGACACATTTGTCGAGCATATCTGTCTGCGTTCATTTTATGAATCGCTCCTTTCAAAATATCGTAGCAATTATAACAAAGAGCCGTTTGTTATTCAATTGTTAAAAGGACAAATTTTGCAATATAAAAACGGGCAATATTCAATCATCCGTAAATGCTTAGATAGTCTGAAAAAAACAGGCGATTATAATCGCCTGTTTTCTATTCTTCCCAAGGGAATGTATAGCTAAGATTAAACATATCTCTGACGTCTGACAATTCACTTTGGACAGACTCATTTATTTTTACACCCTTGTCTTTGTTTTCTTGATAAAAAAGATATTCTTTTTCTCCGGCCGTGTAAATCTTATCTTGGCCCGGAGCTTTTTGAGAGTTTCTTAACCCTCTCAAAATATCTCCCGTTGTTTTTTTGAAACTCTCGGCACCCAAAAATGCTTCTGTATCTATAGCTATAAAGAAGTGTCCTAAATGATAAGGCACTCTTTTTCCGCTTTCGTCGAGGCCTTTGAGTGTTTTCAGAAAACTTCCTGCTGCAAGAGCGGCTGATAAAATTTCAACGACTGTAGCATATCCATATCCCTTGTATCCTGCGGTTTCTTCACCGAATCCACCCAATGGAGCAAGAGCAGCTTCACCCTCAGTAAGTTTTTCCAAGATTTCTTTTGAAGACACAAGAACATTTCCTTGCCTGTCGGTTACAACACCTGCCGGGGTATCTTTTCCCAGACGATTGTAAACTTCAATTTTTCCTCTTTGCATTATTGATGTTGCACAGTCTAATATGAAATCAAACGGTTCATCTGTCGGAAAACCTACAGTAAGAGGGTTGGTACCAAGCATATTTTCAACACCGAATGTCGGTGCAATAGATGGTCTTGCGTTTGTTCCGGTTATACCGATACAATTTTTCTTGGTTGCCATAGAAGAATAATATCCTGCAATTCCGTAATGAGTTGAATTTCTGACCGCAACCATACCCATACCGTATTTTTTTGCCTTGTCTATGGCCATATTCATAGCTTTATACGAAATTACATGGCCCATACCGTCATGTCCGTCAATTACTGCAGTTGTAGGAGTTTCACGCAAAATTTCAAAATTTGTTTTAACATTTTGAATTCCAATATTTATTCTGTCGATATATATCGGTTTAAATCGGTTTACTCCATGAGAAAAAATGCCTCTTTTATCGGATTCAATTAAAACATCAGCACAGATTGCGGCTTCATTTTCCGGAACTCCGATTGCAACAAAAGCATCTTTCATAAAATTTTCAGCGACATTAAAGGGCAAATAAAAGTCACTCATCACAGTTCTCCCAGTTCATAGCTCTGCTTACGGCTTTTTTCCAACCACGGTAAAGTTCGTCACGCTTTTCGGCTTCCATTGTAGGCTTGAAGATTTTATTACATTTTCTTAGAGTTCTTATCTCATCTAAGTCTTTCCAAAATCCAACTGCAAGTCCCGCAAGATAAGCACAGCCTAAAGCAGTTGTTTCAACGACTTCAGGGCGATTAACATCTGCATTTATGAAGTCTGCTTGAATCTGTAAAAGCAAATCCGATGCACTTGCACCGCCGTCAACTCGGAGTTCCTTAATTTCTTTACCGCTGTCTTCTTTCATCGCAAGGTATAAATCTTTTACTTGGAAGGCAATACATTCACGCGCAGCTCTCATAATATGAGAACGGTTTACACCTCTTGTAAGGCCCATAATGCAACCGCGAGCATACATATCCCAGTAGGGAGCACCGAGACCGGTAAAAGCAGGAACCAAAAAGCATCCGTTTGAATCTTCTACTTCCTCGGCATATTTGTCGCATTCACCGGTATTGTCGATTAAATGGACTTCATCTCTCAGCCATTTAATTGTCGAACCGGCATTAAATGCACTTCCTTCTAAACAATATGTAATTTTATCTCCGATTGCCCAGGCAATTCCGGAAGTTAAATCATTTTTTGAAGTAACTCTGTTTTCGCCCGTATTCATCAGAAGAAAAGCACCGGTTCCGTATGTGTTCTTTGCCATTGCTTCATCAAAACAAGCTTGTCCGAATAAAGCGGCAGGTTGATCTCCGATGGCACTTGCAATCGGAACACCTTCTAAACTTTCAAGACCGATTATATTTCTGGTGAATTTTCCGTAAACTTCACTTGAAGGTCGGACTTCGGGTAAAATTGACATAGGAATTCCCAAAGTATCGCAAATTTCTTTATCCCAACACAACTCTTTTGTATTGAAAAGCATCGTTCTGCATGCGTTTGAATAATCGGTTACGTGAACCGCTTCGTCAGAGACACTTCCGCCCGAGAAGTTCCAAATAAGCCAGGTATCTATGTTTCCGAAAAGTAAATTGCCTTCATCGGCAAGTTTCTTTGCTTTAGGAACATTATCAAGAATCCACTTGATTTTGGTAGCTGAAAAATATGCGTCTAAAACAAGACCTGTCTTTTCCTTTATCATATCGGTCAAGCCTTGAGCTTTCAGTTCTTCAACCATGCTTGCAGTTCTTCGGCATTGCCAAACAATAGCATTATATACCGGTATTCCCGTTCTTTTATCCCACAATACTGTTGTTTCTCTTTGGTTAGTAACACCTATTGCGGCAATTTGATCGGGAGTTATATTGCTTTCTTGAAAGACATTTGCCATGGAAATAAGTTCGCTGTAAAGAATATCAATTGCATCATGTTCAACATATCCTGCCTTAGGATAGATTTGTTTGAATTCTCTTTGGCTTGTCTTAACAATCTCACCCTTATGATTGAAAATTATCGCTCTTGAACTTGTCGTTCCCTGATCCAAAGCTAAAATATATTCACGCATTCTATTCTCCTTAATTTTCAGGCTCTAACATTTTCTCAAGTTTTGTAAGAGTTTTATATTTATCATCCGCTATTTTTTCTGCTCTGTCAAATAAAGCATCGGCTTTATCCGGGAAGAATCTTTTAAGTGAAGAATATCTTACTTCGTTCATCAAGAATTCTTGATAATCTGTACTTGGCTCTTTGCTGTCGATGATAAGAGGATTTTTACCCTCTTTCTTAAGATCTGGATTAAATCTGAAGTTGTGCCAATAGCCTGCCTGAACCGCTTTTTTCTCTTCACTTATGCTTAGTCCCAAACCGCCTTTTATTCCATGGTTGATACAGGGAGAGTAAGCGATGATTAAAGATGGTCCTTTATAACTTTCGGCTTCTCTGATAGCTTTCAGGCACTGATTATAATCGGCTCCCATAGCAATTTGAGCGACATATACATATCCGTAGGTCATTGCCATTGCTGCGAGATCCTTTTTCTTTATCTCTTTTCCTGATGAAGCAAATTGAGCTATTGCACCGAGATTTGTTGCTTTTGAAGCTTGACCACCCGTGTTTGAATAAACTTCGGTGTCAAATACTAAAATGTTGACATCTTCATTTTTGGCAAGAACGTGGTCAAGACCTCCGAAACCGATATCATAAGCCCAACCGTCTCCGCCGAAAATCCAGAAAGATTTTTTAGAAAGGAAATTCTTGTTGTCTAAAAGATCTTTTATAATATCCGAACAACAGTCGCTGTCAGAATCAAATTTTTCAAGTTCTTCAATTAAAACTTCACTTACAAGTGCATTGTCGGTTGCGTCATCAAAAGTTTTTATCCATGATTCACATGCAGATTTCAAGGTGTCGGAAAGATTGTCACATTCTGAAAGATTCTTAATGTTTTCAAGGAGTCTTTGTCTGATTGCCTTATTAGCCAAAAACATTCCGTAACCGTATTCTGCGTTGTCTTCAAACAGAGAGTTTGCCCAAGCCGGACCCTTTCCTTTTGCGTTTACGGTGTAAGGGGTACTCGGTGATGATGAGCCCCAGATTGAAGAACAACCTGTTGCGTTTGCAATAAGCATTTTGTCTCCATAAAGTTGAGTAACAAGCTTAGCATAAGGTGTTTCACCGCAACCTGCGCATGCACCTGAAAACTCTAAAAGAGGTTTGTTAAACTGGCTTCCTCTAACTGTGCTGTCTTTGAATTTCTCTTTCACTTCCGGTTTACAGCTGAGTGTTTGTGCATAATCGAAGTTTTTCTGCTTTGATTTTTGAGAAGCAAAAGGCATCATTGCAAGAGCTTTTTGTCCTTTCTTTCCCGGACAAACATTCACGCAAGATCCACAGGACAAGCAGTCCATGGGAGAAATTGTGATTGCAAACTCTTTGCCGGGAAGTCCGTTCATCGGAATAGTTTTCATTCCTTCAGGTTTATTCTTTGATTCTTCTTCATTCAACACTGCCGGTCTGATAACGGCGTGAGGACAAACATATGAGCAGAAATTACATTGAATACAATTTTCCGGATTCCATTCGGGCACATGAACGGCAGTTCCTCTTTTTTCAAAAGCGGCTGTTCCCTGTGGAAGTGTTCCGTCGGCGAATTCATCTGCAAAAGCAGAAACAGGGATATCGTCTCCTTTTTGAGCATTTGAAAGACTTAAAACTTTATCTAAGAAATGATTGAGTTCAGGTCTGTCACTTTTTTTACTTTCTTTTTCGATTTCATCTTTTGCATTTGCCCATTCTTTTGGAACTTCTACTTTTCTTACGTTTTCAATTCCCTTGTCAATTGCGTCATAGTTCATCTGAACAATTTTATCGCCTTTTTTGCCGTATGATTTTTTGGCGGCGGCTTTCATATGTTCTCTTGCTTCTTCAATCGGTATAATTTTTGAGATGGAGAAGAAAGCAGATTGTAAAATTGTGTTTATTCTGTTGCCGAGTCCTAATTCTTCAGCTGTTCTTATTCCGTTTATCGTGTAGAATGAGATGTTCTTGTTTGCAAGATCTCTCTTTACATTAGCAGGAAGATTTTCTTCAAGTTCATCTTCGTCCCAAATGCAGTTTAGCAGAAAAGATCCGTTTTCTTTTAAATCTGAAGTCATATCATAGTTATAAAGATATGAAGGATTGTGACATGCAACAAAATCAGCATGATTAATCAGATAAGTAGATTTGATTTTTGATTTGCCAAATCTTAGATGCGAAACAGTGATACCGCCGGACTTTTTCGAGTCATATGAGAAATATCCCTGAACATATAAGTCGGTATTATCTCCGATAATTTTAATTGAGTTTTTATTTGCCCCAACGGTTCCGTCAGAGCCGATTCCCCAGAATTTACATGAAATAGTGCCTTCGGGTGTTGTATCCAACGGTCCTTTTTCTTTCAAAGAAAGATTTGTAACATCGTCGTTTATTGCAATTGTAAATTCTTCTTTAGGTTCATTTTCTTTCATGTTTGAATAAACAGCTTCAATTGATGAAGGAGGAGTGTCTTTTGAACCGAGTCCGTATCTTCCGCCGTAAACAGGTATGTCTTTAAATTTGCTGTCCTTAAGCGAAGTAACAATATCAAGATAAAGGGGCTCACCGAGAGAACCGGGTTCTTTTGTTCTGTCTAAAACTGAAATGGCCTTTACCGAAGCCGGTAAAGCTTTAAGTAAATGCTCTTTTGAAAAAGGTCTGAAAAGTCTAACCTTAACAAGACCATATTTTTCACCTTGTGAATTTAGCAGGTCGATTGTCTCTTCAATCGTATCGCAGATTGATCCCATTGCAACGATTACATATTCGGCGTCTTTTGCTCCATAGTAATTGAAGAGTTTGTAATCGGTTCCGATTTTTTCGTTTACATTGTCCATATAATCTTCAACAACATTTACAATGTTGTCATAATAGGGATTGCAAGCTTCTCTTGCTTGGAAAAAGACATCAGGATTTTGAGCACTTCCGCGTAAAACCGGCTTTTCGGGATTTAGTGCACGATCTCTGAATTCTTTTAAGGCTTTTTTATCTATCATTTTTCCGAGATCGGAGTAATCCCAAATTTTAATTTTTTGAATTTCGTGGGAAGTTCTGAAACCGTCAAAGAAGTGAACAAAAGGAACTCTGCCTCTGATTGCGGACAAGTGTGCGATAGCGCCCAAGTCCATTACTTCTTGAGGATTTCCTGCAGCAAGCATTGCAAATCCCGTCTGACGGGCTGCATAAATATCGGAATGATCTCCGAAAATATTGAGTGCATGTGTTGCAACACATCTTGCAGAAACATGAAATACACCTGGCAAAAGTTCGCCGGCTATTTTATACATGTTTGGTATCATTAACAGAAGACCTTGAGATGCTGTATAGGTTGTTGCCAACGCACCTGCCTGCAAAGCACCATGCATTGTGCCTGCGGCACCTCCTTCTGATTGCATTTCTGAAACTTCAACAGTTCTTCCGAACACATTTTTAACGCCTGCGGTTGACATTTTGTCAACTTCTTCAGCCATTGTTGAAGAAGGCGTAATCGGATAAATTGATGCCACCTCTGAAAATGCGTAAGACACATGAGCTGCGGCTGTGTTCCCATCCATCGTTTTTTCTTTTCGTTCTAACATACTTTCCTCCGTTTTTAAGAACTCTTAATTTATATATTATTTATTATTAACTAAAATGAGTTGTAAGGCTTTTAACAGTTACAATTCAAGTTTTTATATGTGTAGCAAAAAGCCGATTGAATATAAAATTGAATAATTATTCATCTCATTCAGAATAATCCGCTAATATACTTATAATAAGTATAACACAGAGATCAAAACAGAAAAATGATTAAAATAAACAAAAAAAGAGACGGTTCTCTTTAATAAAATAGGTGAATTTTGGAATATTATAAAAATACTGTTAAAAATTTGACACTCTAAAATCTATTGATTATAATTTATTCGTAATTTTAAAAATTTGATATCCTGAGGGGGAATTAAAATATATGGATGACAGTCATGGGAGTATAAATTTAATCCTGATGATTGTCGGAGTTTTGTTGCTTCTGACAATACAATTTTTTTATACACTATCAAAAACAGCCTTTACCTGTATAAAAGATAAAGAAATTCTGGAAAAAGCTCAAAACGGTGATCAAAAAGCACAGAAAGTGATGTTGTTGCTTAAAAACTCTCATCTATTTTCAAGTGCGTTGTTTTATGCCACTTTGACGGCAATAAATTTTATTGTAGCCATTCTCGTATTTAACATTGCTCCGGTTTTGAAAACATCCGTCACCAAAGTAATTCCGCAAATCAGTCCTATTTATTCTGATATTTTTTCAATCATAATAATTGTTCCGATTTCAAGTTTTTTGATTTATATTTTTGGATATTTAATCCCTGAAAGGCTTGCAACGCACAATCCCGAAAAAATAGCCTATCTTTTATATTTACCGACAAAAATAACGGTTTCATTCTATAAACTTACGATAAAACTTGCTTTTTTCTTGATAAACTGCGTTTGTCGAATTTTCAAAATAGATATCATGAAAGCGGAAAAGATAGTTACAGAAGAAGATATAAGAATGCTTGTTGATGTCGGCGAAGAAAAGGGCGTAATCGAAAACGAACAGAGAGAAATGATAAACAACGTCTTTGAATTCGATGATATACTTGCAGGCGAAGTTATGACACATAGGACAGATATAGTTGCAACCGAAAAAGACACACCGCTTAAACAGATTGTTGAACTTTCCATCGAAGAAGGATATTCACGAATTCCGGTTTATGAGGACACAATTGATAACATTATCGGAATTGTTTACATAAAAGACTTAAACAAATATATTTTTTCAACGTTGCCAAAGAAGGAAAATGCCGAATCAGTTATGAGAAATGCCATTTATCTGCCACAGACATTATCCTGTTCTAAAACGTTTGAAGAGATGAAAGAAAATAATGTGAAAATGGCGATTGTGGTCGATGAATATGGCGGAACCGCGGGACTCATTACCATGGAAGATTTGGTTGAGTATATAGTCGGTGATATTCATGACGAGTATGACAAAGAGGAACCGGATTTTTACAAGAAAGACGCCTCAAACTACATTTTAAGTGGGCAGATGCCTGTTGAAGATTTGGAAAAGATTTGTGAAACTCGATTCCCGGAAGACTATGACACAGTTGGTGGATTTATATCTTTCCTTTTAGGATATGTTCCTAAAAACGGAGATTTAAATAAAGTAAGATATGAAAATTTTGAATTTACTGTCTTAAAAGTTAAAGGCAGAAGAATTGAAAAAATCAGACT
Organism: uncultured Oscillospiraceae bacterium; assembly: GCA_902489335.1. Lineage (GTDB taxonomy): Bacteria > Bacillota > Clostridia > Oscillospirales > Acutalibacteraceae > JAUNLX01. Next base: position 10,687 of record CABTZO010000021.1, read on the forward strand.
TACAATTTTACCGAATGAAAGTAATGAAAAAGATGAAGATTGACGGAGGAAATTATGGTAAAAGTTGCTATTAACGGATTTGGAAGAATTGGAAGACTTGCATTTAGACAAATGTTCAAAGCTCCCGGCTATGATATTGTTGCAATTAACGATTTGACTTCACCGGAAATGCTTGCACATCTTCTCAAATACGATTCAGCACAGGGAAAGTATGAACTTGCTGACAAAGTAAGCACTAAAGACGATTATCTTGTTGTAGATGATGAAGAAATTAAAATCTTTGCAGAGCCTGACGCAAACAATCTTCCTTGGAAAGAATTGGAAGTAGATGTTGTTTTGGAATGTAGTGGATTCTATACCAAAAAAGACAAGGCTATGGCACATATTAACGCAGGAGCTAAAAAAGTTATTATCTCGGCACCTGCCGGAAATGACTTGCCTACAATCGTATTTGGCGTAAATGAAGGAATCTTAAAGAAAGAGGATACTATTATTTCCGCCGCTTCTTGTACTACAAACTGCCTTGCGCCTATGGCAAAAGCACTAAACAATTATGCAAGTATCGAAAGTGGAATAATGAATACAATCCACGCATTTACCGGAGATCAAATGACACTTGACGGACCCCACAGAAAAGGTGATTTAAGAAGAGCAAGAGCAGCTTCGGTTAATATTGTTCCTAACAGCACAGGTGCCGCAAAAGCAATCGGTCTTGTTATTCCGGAACTTAACGGTAAACTTATCGGAGCAGCTCAAAGAGTTCCTGTTCCGGCAGGTTCAACAACAATCTTGATTGCTGTTGTTTCAAGCAAAGAAGAATTAACAGTTGATTCAGTAAATGCTTATATGAAATCTGTTGCAAATGACAGCTATGGTTACAACGAAGATCCGATAGTATCAAGCGATATAATCGGAATGACCTACGGAAGTCTTTTCGATGCAACTCAAACAATGGTGAATAAACTTGAAAACGACAAATACCTTGTTCAAGTAGTTTCTTGGTATGACAACGAAAATTCTTACACAAGTCAAATGGTTAAGACCATTAAATACTTTGCGGAAATGTAAAAATTAAATTATATTTATACAAAAGCGTGGTTTTGACACCACGCTTTTTGTTTATCAAAAATTGATTGCGATTATGATTTCGATCATTAAAATTGCATTCAAATTGTTAAATGTTCGTCAATAATTGACTTTGAAATATTTTCATATATAATTTTCTTTTGTTACATACTTACTAATAATTGTATTTTATTTCACAAACAATTGTTTAAATTAACTATTTCGGCTGATGTTTTTGTGGATAAGATACAAATTTAAGGGGGATAATGTGAGTCAAATTTTCAAAATGGAAGAACTCGACGGCGAAAAGATCAATAAAATTCAAGCGTATATTGATGATGTTGAAGACAAACAGGGTGATGTAATTAAAATTTTACATTTTGCCCAGGAATGTTACGGTTATTTGCCTAAGGAGTTACAACTCTATATTGCAAGAGCGGTAGATTTGCCGGCTTCTAAAATCAACGGAATTGTTACTTTTTATTCTTTTTTCAACGAAAAACCGGTTGGGAAATATGCAATTTCCGTTTGTAAGGGAACTGCATGTTTTATTCATGGTTCACAGGATATTTTAGATGAGTTTGAAAAAGTGCTGAACATAGGCCCCAGCGGATTAAGCAAAAATGGTCTTTTTTCACTTTCTGCGGTACGCTGTGTCGGTGCCTGCGGATTAGGCCCCGTTGTAAAAATTAACGACAAGATAATAGGTCATTTTAAGAAAGAAATGGTTAAAGATTTAATAAAGGATTTAACCCAAAAAGAAAGAGGGGTTAAAAATTGAAAAAAGTTAAAACACTTGCAGATTTAAATGCAATTAAAGAAAAATATAAAGATGCTGTTCGTATGCGTGATGTCGGTAGCTTAGAAAACAAAGAAATTACCGATGTTTGGATATTGGGCGGAGACAATTATTCTTATGAGGAAATAAGTAAATTGGTAAAATCGCTTTATGATTTTTATGAAAACAAAAAACTAAGCAATGTTCGTGTCAATTACAAAAACTTAGGTTTCGGTGATCGTGGATTTGATATTAAAATCAATGATATGGGAAAGAAATATTTCATAAATGATACCGATATTGATTCTGTTCTTGATGATATGGATGATTTATATATAACTGAAGTAAAGAAATAATCACTGGTTTTATTAGGGAGTTGAAATGAATTACGAAAGATTACAATTTTTGGTTTGTAATGGAACGAGCTGCGTTTCGTCGGAAAGTTCAAAGATAATTGAACGACTTAATCAGCTTATAAAGGAAAAAAACATTCAAGATGTATCGGTTATTCCCACAGGATGTATCGGATTTTGCGGAGAAGGTCCGATTGTTAAGGTTCAACCTGATAATGTTTTTTATACAAAGGTTAAGGTTGAAGACTGTGAATCCCTTATAAACTTTCACGTTTTACAGGGCAATCCGGTTCAAAGACTTTTATATGAAGATCCTGTTAAAAAAGAGAAGATAAAAAATCAAAATAATATTGATTTCTATTCAAAACAACTAAGAATTGCATTAAAAAATTGCGGAAAAATAAATCCGGAAGACATAAATGAATATATTGTCGAAGACGGATATCGTGCGCTTTATAAAGCACTTAAAGAAATGACACCGGAAGAAGTTGTCGATGAAATCAAGGCTTCCGGTTTACGCGGAAGAGGCGGCGGAGGATTCCCGACCGGATTCAAATGGGAAAATACCGCTAAAGAAAAATCTAAGGAAAAATATATCTTTTGTAACGCTGATGAAGGAGATCCAGGAGCATTTATGGATGAGTCTCTGCTTGAAGGAGACCCCAACTGCATAATTGAAGCTATGGCAATCGGCGGATATGCAACCGGCGCAAATACCGGAATCGTATATGTTCGTGCAGAATACCCTCTTGCGATTAAAAGACTTAAACATGCAGTAAATCAAGCAAGAGAATATGGCTTTTTAGGTAAGGACATTTTTGGAAGTGGATTTGACTTTGACATAATTATAAAACTCGGTGCAGGCGCTTTTGTCTGCGGCGAAGAAACGGCTCTTATTCATTCTGTTGAAGGAGGACGCGGAGAACCCACAAGTAAACCGCCATTCCCGAGCCAACACGGTTATCTTGGAAAACCCACAACCGTAAATAATGTTGAAACTTATGCAAATATTCCGAAAATCATATTAAACGGATCAAAGTGGTTTTCTTCAATCGGAACAAAAAATTCTAAGGGAACAAAGGTTTTTGCTCTCGCGGGAAAAGTTAACAATGTCGGACTTGTTGAAGTCCCCATGGGAATTACTTTAAGAGAAATTGTATATGATATCGGCGGAGGCATACCTGAAGGTAAAAAATTCAAGGCTGTTCAAATAGGCGGACCTTCGGGAGGCGTTATCACAGAAGAAAATCTTGATACTCCTATCGACTATGAAAACTTGAAAGCCGCGGGTGCCATGATGGGCTCGGGTGGACTTATAGTCATGGACGAAGATAATGACATGGTTGAGATTGCGAAATTCTATCTCGAATTTACACAAGATGAATCCTGTGGTCGTTGCACTCCTTGTAGAGTAGGTACTAAGAGATTGCTTGAGATGTTAAATAGGTTAATCGACCTCAAAGGAGATCAAAAGCAACTCGATTTAATGGAGGATCTTTGTCATAATATTATTGATACTGCTGCTTGTGGTTTAGGACAGACAGCACCTAACCCTGTTTTAAGCACACTTAAATATTTCAGAAATGAATATGAAAAATATGCTAATAAAGAAGTCAAAAAATCATATAGCATAAACAAAGAAAAATGCGTCGGATGTTCCGCTTGTAAATCGGCTTGTCCTATTTCTTGTATAAGCGGACAAGTCAGACAGGCACATGAGATAGCTGAAGACAAATGTATTGCTTGCGGTTCCTGCTACAATGTTTGTAAGTTTGAAGCAATAGTAAAGCCAAATGGTTGAGTTAAGTGATTTGTGAGGATATAAAATGAGTAAAATTAAATGTATAATTGACGGAAACGAAGTCGCTTTTGACGAACAAATTTCTATTCTTGAAGCATGTAGAAGCATTGGAATTCGTGTACCGACTCTTTGTCACATGAAACTTGACGGCACACCTTATGAAAACAAGCCTTCAAGTTGCAGAATTTGTGTGGTTGAAGTTAAGGGCAGAAGAAATCTGGTAACAGCTTGTTCTGAGAAAATTGTAAACGGAATGATTATCAATACAAACACCTATCGTGCAATCCATGCAAGAAAAATAAACTTAGAGCTTCTATTATCAAATCATCCCAAAGATTGCCTTGTTTGTCCCAAAAACTTAAATTGTGAATTACAAAAACTTGCGGATGAGCTTGGAGTCAGAACTATTGATTATCAGGGTGAGAGAATGGCTCACAGTGTAGATTATAAATCTCATGCAATAGTTCGTGATCCTTCAAAATGTATAATGTGCAGAAGATGTGAGATGATGTGCAATAAGGTTCAGGAAGTTGGAGTATTATCCGCAAGACATAGAGGTTTTGAAACAACGGTTACACCTGCTTTCAATCTTCCTCTCAAAGATTCATCTTGCACTTTCTGCGGACAGTGCGTTGCGGTTTGCCCGACGGGTGCTATTGTTGAAGTTGATGAAACTCAGAAAGTTTGGGCAGCACTCAGAGACCCAAACCAACATGTTGTTGTTCAAGTGGCACCTGCAATCAGAGTTGCAATAGGTGAACTTTTCGGAATGGAACCCGGAAAGATTTCAACCGGAAAATTGGTTACAGCCCTTAAAACAATGGGATTTGATACCGTTTTTGATACAGATTTCGGTGCTGATTTGACTGTTATGGAAGAAGCAAGCGAACTTGTTCACAGAATAAAAAATAACGGCAGAATGCCGATGCTAACAAGTTGTTGTCCTGCATGGGTAAGATTTATTGAAGAGAACTTCCCTGATTTACTTGATGTTCCTTCAACTTGTAAGTCACCTCAAATGATGACCGGTGCAATGGTAAAGTCTTATTATGCGAAGAAAAAGGGAATTAATCCGGAAAATATAACGATGGTAAGCATTATGCCCTGCACCGCAAAAAAAGAGGAAATAAAAAGAGACGAGCTCAAAAACGACGGTATGCAAAATGTTGATATAGTTATGTCTACAAGAGAACTTGGTCGTTTGATTCATATGTTCAGTATTGATTTTCAAGATCTTCCGGATTCTGAATTTGATACACTTTTAGGGGAATCTACCGGAGCGGCTGTCATTTTCGGAACGACCGGCGG
>CABTZO010000022.1 GCA_902489335.1 uncultured Oscillospiraceae bacterium
CTGTTTTTGATGAGAATGAATTTACGACCATTTTCTGTGTTTTTATACACTACCGCGCCACAAGATATTTCATACAGACATCTCAGAGTATATATTTTGCCTAAGAAAGACAAAGCATCTTCGATCTGATGATTTATAAACTTTTTCTTAGACGGAGCAACGACCAAATAAGTTTTTGAATGCTTTCTGAAAGTAGCAATCACTCTGCCGTCAAAAACAGAAACTTTATGGTCGATTCCGATAATAAAGGCATTATATGTCCTCTTTTTAAAGGAATTTTCAGTCTTTACAATTCCATGATTAAGGCCGTAGTAATGGCCTTTGTCATCAGTAGAATCTATTTCGTTTATCACTTTGACGCGGACAAATTTTCCTAACATAAATCCTCCGCATATATCTGATGCCTTGCGAAAACCTTACAAGCATCCGATTCGGCTAAGCCGACCAATTTATTTAATTTATTATATCTTAAATCAGACTTTCTATCAATATTTTATAAAAAAGTTCAGTTTTAAGCTTAATATTCAAAATTGTTTAGGTCAAAATATACAAAATTTTTGTTGCAAACTAAAATAATTGGTATATACTTATTACAAATAAAAATGGAGGTATTGTTTTGATAGAAAACGTTCAGGAAATATTAAACAAACAAAATGAATTTTTTGAGTCCGGAAAAACAAGAGATGTGAATTTTAGATTAGAATATTTAAAGAAGCTCAAGAAAAATATTATTGCAAAAGAGAAGGATATTCTTTCAGCTCTTTATACAGACTTATCTAAAAGCGATCTTGAAGCTTATGCTACGGAAATCGGCACAGTTTTGTCCGAACTTAGCTACATGATTAAAAATACCAAAAGATTATCAAAGACTAAGTATAAACTTGCACCGATGTCTCATTTTCCCGGAAAACTTATGGAAACAAGAGATCCTTACGGATGTGTTCTCGTAATAAGTCCCTGGAACTTTCCTTTTCAGTTAACGCTTATGCCGATTATTGACGCAGTTGCCGCAGGAAATACAGTTATTTGTAAACCGAGTAAACAGGCTCCCGCAATCAAGGAAGTTATGAAAAACCTTATTGCAGAGACCTTTCCGCAGGAATATGTAACAATTATAAGCGGCGGACGCGATGAAAATGCCGATTTACTTGATTTAAAATATGATTATATTTTCTTCACCGGTTCCGTAAATATCGGAAAATATATAATGTCTAAAGCTGCTCCAAATTTAACTCCCGTTTCACTTGAGTTAGGCGGCAAAAGCCCCTGCATAGTTGATAAATCCTGCAATTTAGATGTGGCTGTCAATAGAATTGTATTCGGTAAATTCACTAACGCCGGTCAAATTTGCGTAGCTCCCGATTATCTGCTGGTTCATGATGATATTGTCGATACCTTCATAGAAAAAGTTAAGAACAGAATAACGGAAGTTTATACAAATGATCCGCTTAGCTGTGCACATCTACCGAAAATTATTAATGACAGAGAGTTTGACAGAGTTATTTCATTAATCGATCCTGAAAAGGTTGTTTTCGGCGGTAAATATAACAAATCAATCAGAAAGATTGAGCCAACCATAATGAAAGGTGTCACTTTGGATGACAAAGTAATGTCAATGGAGATTTTTGGGCCGATAATGCCGATTATAACTTTTAATGACCACAATAAAAATCTGGAAATCATCGAAAAACATTCAAGACCCTTAGCTCTCTATGTATTTACCGAAAACAAAAATGTCAAAGATTTTTACATAAAAAATGTCCGATACGGCGGAGGTTGCGTAAATGATACACTCATGCATACCGCAACTCACAAAATCGGTTTTGGCGGAGTCGGATACAGCGGAATAGGTCAATATCACGGAAAACATGGATTTGACACCTTTACTCACTATAAGGGTATTGTTGATTCTGCTACCTGGATGGATATGCCGGCCAGATATCTTCCCGCAACAAAATCTAAAATGGCAACGATTAAACTTGCTATGAAATAATTATTAAAATATTGTATAATTATATTAAATAACAATAAAGGAGATGTTCGTTATTATGAAAAGCGTTTTATTGGCAAGAACTATTCAGATGCTTTACACCGTAACAATGTATGCTTGGGGTATTATTTTCCCCGATCCTAAATTGTTAACCGGTCCCGGCTGTGTAAAAGAGCTTCCTAAAGTGATGAAAAAGAAAAGAATTAAAAAAGTTATGATTCTCACCGATGAAGTTTTAATGAAGCTCGGAAGTTTGGATGGACTTATTAAGGCTCTCGAAGATAAGAAAATCGAATATGAGATTTTTGATAAAGTTGAGCCCAATCCTTCAATCCAGACAATTAAAAAAGCAGCAGAACAATATATCGATACAGGTTGTCAAGCCGTTATTGCTTTTGGCGGCGGTTCTCCCATCGATACGGCAAAGGGCGTTGTTGCAAAAGCTGCAAGACCTGATCGCGATGTTGCAAAATTCAGAGGAACTTTCAAGGTAATTCTCCCTTCACTCGGAATGAAAAAACTTATACCGCCTGCAATTTTTGCTGTTCCCACAACTCACGGAACAGGTTCCGAAACAACAATTGCTGCTGTTGTTACAAATACTGAAACACATGATAAGTTTTCAATTATGGATCCGTTTATAAGACCGAGATACGCAGTATTGGATCCGGAACTTGTAGCAACACTTCCAAAAAGTTTGACTTCAACAACTTCCCTTGATGCTCTGACTCATGCCATTGAGGGTTATACAAACATTTGGTATAACAATAAAAAATTCAATGATTATGGATTAAAAGCAATCAAGCTGATTTTTGATAATGTTCTCACCGCTTATGAACATCCTGAAGATTTAGAAGCCAGAAGCAATCTTTTACTTGCTTCCTACTATGCCGGTCTTTGCTTTACAAGAGGCGGCGTCGGATATGTTCACGGTATAGGACACAGACTCGGCGGTCTTTACGGCGTTCCTCACGGTCTTGCAATGTCGGTTATTTTACCTCATGTCTTTGGCGACAGTTTCTTAGGGCCATATGTTTATGACAAACTTGCAGAGATAGCTGACTATGTCGGAATTGACGGAAAAGACGAACAGGAAAAAGCACATAAATTGATTGACAAAATCAAAGACTTAAAGAAAAAAATGGATATTCCGGATGCCTTTGACTGTATTAAAGACGAAGACGTAAAGACTATCGCAAAAAGATGTAATGCAGAAATTGTTCCGACATATCCGACAAAACACATATTCAAAATCAAAGAGATCGAAAAATTTATAAGAAAAGAACTTATGATTAAATAATCTTATAAAATTTAACATCTAAATTTAACAAAGGGATGATAGGATACTATCATCCTTTTTTGTGTTATAATTCTATAAGTTTACTTATGGAGGTAAGGATGGATACTAAAATAACAACAGAAAAACTCAAGGAATTAATCGAACAAAAGCTTTCTTTTAATCTTGGGGTCACACCTAAGGAAGCAAGCAACGATAAATTTTATAAAGCCATGGCTCTTGTTTGTACAGATATTTTAAGAGAAATTAATTTTAATAATCATAAAAAGACAAGGGATAAAAAAGCCGTTCACTACTTGAGCATGGAGTTTCTTGTAGGACGTTCACTAAAGAATAATTTATATAATCTTGGACTTACCGAAATTGCAAAACAAGCTCTTTCGGATTACGGTGTTAAGCTGGATAGTTTATATGACAACGAACCCGATGCAGGACTCGGAAACGGTGGTTTAGGAAGACTTGCAGCCTGTTATCTTGATGCTTTAGCTTCAAACAATTATGAGGGTTACGGATACTCTCTTCTCTATGAATATGGTATTTTCAAGCAAAAAATCATTGACGGTTGGCAAAATGAATATGCAGATCGTTGGTTACCCGGTGGAAGTGTATGGCTCACTCCTAAGGTTGAAGAACAGGTTACTGTAAAGTTTGGCGGTCGAGTTCAAGAATTTTGGGACGGCCGTTATCATGCTTCAAAAAGAGTAGAAACTGATGAAGTATATGCTATCCCCTATGATATGTATATATCGGGATACGGCGGAGAAAATGTTGCCGTACTAAGACTTTGGAAATGTGATTCTCTTGAAATGGATATGGCAGAATTTAACAAGGGAAATTACATGAAATCGGTTGAGCATGATGCAATGGCTGAAATCATCACAAAAGTTCTTTATCCATCAGACAATCATATTGACGGAAAGATTTTGAGACTCAAGCAACAGTATTTTCTCTGTTCGGCTTCAATTCAAGACATAGTTCAAAAGCATATAAGAAAGACTAACGACGCTAAAAGCATACCCGATAAAATGGTAATTCACATAAACGACACCCACCCTGCCCTTGCTATTGCGGAACTCATGAGAATACTTTTGGACGACTGCGGTTTTTCCTGGGAAGACGCTTGGGATGCTACAAAACGAACATTCGCCTATACAAATCACACAATTTTATCCGAAGCTCTTGAATGTTGGCCGGAAGATATAATCAAAAAAATAATACCGAGAATTTATCAAATCTTATGTGAAATAAATGCAAGACAGATTGCGGAAATCAAAAGTAAAACCGACAATCAAAACATAGTTCAAAACACCGCTATAATTAATCACGGTATGATAAAAATGGCAAATTTAGCCTCCTACACAGCAACAAAAATAAACGGTGTTTCAGCTCTTCACTCTGATATTTTGAAAAATGATTTGTTTTCTGATTTTTATAATATCTATCCAAACAAGTTTGAAAATGTAACAAACGGAATTGCTTATAGGCGCTGGTTATGTCAAGCTAATCCCGAACTTTCCAAGCTAATTAAAGAAACTATCGGTGATAAGTTTATCACCGACTATAACGAGCTTTTGAAACTCATGGATTATGTTAATGACGAAACCTTCCTGAATAGAATTTTGGAAATAAAAAAACATAACAAAGAACGTTTTTGTCATTATGCAAAAAAACATTCGGATATTTCGTTGAGCCCTGACTTTACTTTCGACGTTCAGTTAAAAAGACTCCATGAATATAAAAGACAACACTTGAATGCATTAAATATCGTTGCAGACTATCTATATTTGAAAGACAATCCTAATGCTGATTTTCAACCGAGGACATATATTTTTGCCGCAAAAGCGGCACCCGGATATTATATTGCAAAAAAGATTATTGAATTTATCTGGGGCCTTTCAAAGCTTATAGACGAAGACCCTGCTTTGAAAGACAAATTGAAAGTTGTTTTCCTTGAAGATTATAACGTTACAATGGCAGAAGCACTTATGCCCGCTGCCGAAATATCACAGCAAATTTCACTCGCAGGAAAAGAAGCGAGCGGAACCGGCAATATGAAACTTATGATAAACGGCGCTGTAACAATAGGCACAATGGATGGTGCCAACGTGGAAATTTACGACCGCGTCGGTGAAGACAATATATATATCTTCGGTATGCGTGCAGATGAAGCAGAGCAGGCTTCAAAACATTACAATCCAATGGAAGTATATATGACAAATCCACAGATTCGCAGAATTATTGATTTTATCGGTAAAGGCATGGGTCAATATTGCAATCCGGATGTAGAAAACACGAAAAACTACGATCCCTATATGGTTCTCAAAGATTTTGACGATTACAGAAATACACATAATCGCCTTATGAACGATTATCCTAATGAACAGGACAGAGCAAAAAAATCACTGATTAATATAGCAAAAGCAGCATATTTTTCCGCCGACAGAGCAATTGATGAGTATGCCGACAGAATTTGGAATTTATAGGTGATATTTTGTATAACCCGTTATCAAGAGAATTTAAATCTACAATAGGTGCTGTTGAAGAAAACGAAAATTTAATTTTAAGAATATTGAAATCGGAGTTTGTCGACAGAGCATATTTGCAAATAAGGCACGATGAGGATGAGTATTTCTATGCCTTAAAAGGTCAAGAAGACGGAAAGTACTTCAGATTTGATGTTTCTTTAAATAAAACGGGAATATATTTTTATTATTTTGAAGTTTTATATAATGATAACGGAAAACAATATGTCTGCCCGGGAAAATATTATCAAGGAGAACTAAAAAACGAAATAACAAGTTATTTTCAACTCGGAGTATATGAAAAAGATATGCAAATCCCGGATTTACAAGGAAAAATCATATATCAAATTTTTCCCGACAGATTCGCGTTTTCTGATTCAACAAAAAAAGATGTTCCGAAAGACAGAGTAATACATAAAAGTTTAAAAGATGAACCTATTTGGGAACTCCAAAACGGCAGAATGTTAAACAACGATTATTACGGCGGTGACTTAAAGGGAATTGAAGAATCCATCCCCTATTTGAAAACTCTGAATGTTTCGATAATATACTTAAACCCCATCTTTGAATCTCACACTAATCACAGGTATGATACGGCAAATTATTTGAAAATCGATCCCCTGCTCGGAACAAAGGAAGATTTTATTTCTCTTTGCAAAACGGCACATGAGAATGATATAAAAATAATCTTGGATGGTGTTTTCAACCATACCGGTGCAGACAGCATATATTTTAATAAGTTTAACAGATATGACACAGTCGGAGCATATCAAAGTCCAAAATCAAAGTATTATTCATGGTTTCAATTTATAAATTGGCCTGATGATTACGCTTGTTGGTGGGGATTCAAATCTTTACCCGATTTAAATGAAACAAATTCTGATTTCATAGAATATATTTGTGGAGATAATGGTGTATTAGAAACTTGGCTTGAGGCAGGAGCTGACGGTTTTAGACTTGATGTCGCCGATGAACTTCCGGATGAATTTTTACAAATACTAAGAAAGAAAGTCAAAGAAGTGAAAAAAGATGCCGTAATAATCGGTGAAGTTTGGGAAGACGCATCAAACAAAATAAGCTATAACCAAAGGAAAAAATATCTATGGGGCAAAGAGCTCGATAGTGTTATGAATTACCCTTTCAGACAGGCAATTTTAGATTTTATAATGAAAGATAATGTTGAATCGGCAGTCCATCGAATAAACACAATAATTGATCATTATCCCAAAAAGATTGTCGATATCTTAATGAATCTGTTAGGCACTCATGATACAGTCAGAATTGCAACTGAACTCACCGGACATACAGTTGATTTAAATGACAGAGCAAAACAAGTTCAAGTTGAGTTAAGCGAAGATGAAATTGCCATTTCTAAAAGACGTCTTCGCCTTGCTTTTACAATGAGTTTCACTTTGCCGGGAATACCTTCAATTTATTATGGCGATGAAACGCCGATGTTTGGATATAGAGATCCTTTTAACAGAAAGCCTTTTGAAAAACCGAATGAAGATAATGAACTATACAAACACTTAAAATTCTTGGGTCGGTTGAGAATTGAATATTCTTGCTTTAAATCGGGCAAGCTCTCGTTTATTTCCGCCGCTGACGGAGTAATCGCCTATTCAAGAAAAGATGAAAACTGCGAAGTTGTAATTATCTTAAACAGAGGTGATAACGATATTGTCTATCGCCTGCAGGAAAAATACAGAGATTATAATGTAATTGTTGGCAAAAAAATTGACGATGAAAACATCATCGTCAAAGCAATTGATTTTATAATTTTAGTTAAATAAAAATTTTATATTTTTTCAATCAGATCAAAGACCGCAGCAACAAGGTCTTTTTTCTTGCCCTCATTTTCCCTGCCATAATCGGCTTTTGCGGATTCTGATCCGTCATCGGAAATTTTTCTGACAGAGATAAAAGGAATATTATAGATTTTACATATATCGGCAACAGCAGCCGATTCCATATCGAAAACCGACAAATCAAACTCATTAATCAAAAATTTTGATTTCTTTTCATCATTTAGGAAAAAATCACCGGAAGCTATAATCCCGGATAAGAGATTACATTCTTTTGTAGCAAGTTTTAAAAGTTTAGGATTAGCCGAATTAAAGTATGTTCTATCAGATTTTTCTCCTAATTTATATGAAAGAGCTGTGAGGTCAAAATCTGCTTCTATGTATTTTGAACCGACACAGACACTGCCTTTTTCAATTCTGTTAAAAGGAGAACCGGCAAGTCCGGCATTAATAACAACTTCGGTTTCATATTTATTTATCAAATATGCAGTTGCTGCCGCAGATCGAACTTTACCAATTTCACAACGGAGTAAGTATATTTTTTTATCATTGATTTCTAATGAGCAGACGTCATAATATTCATCTTGAACTTTTTGACCGTTTTGACTAAGAGCATATTCATAAAAAGGTTTATACTCCAATTTATCTGGTATTAAAATTCCAATATTCATAATCATCCTATATATGACATGGGATTAATAAGTCTTCCGCCCTGCTGAACTTCAAAATGTAAATGAGGTCCCGTTGAATTTCCGGTAGAGCCTACTTTCCCAATTGCCTGTCCTGCACTGACAGATTGTCCTGTTCTTACATTTATATGCGACAAATGAGCATATAGAGTTTGTAAACCGCCGCCGTGACTTATTACTATTCTGTTTCCGTATGATCCGGACCAACCTGCGGCAACAACCGTTCCGCTTTTTGCCGCAACAACAGTTTTGCCATACGCACTTCCACCTGCTATATCGACTCCTCTGTGACCGTATCTGCCAAAAGGACAGGTAATTGTGCGCAAACCTACCGCGGGCCAAACCATACTTCCGTATTTTGCAACCGAATAAGGCGCATAATATGAACTGCTGCTGTAAGTAGGCTTTTTGGTGCCGACTTTTACGACTTCCTTAACAGGCTCTGAAAGAACTTTTCTCGAGACTTCGCTGTGACTTTTAAGTGTTCCTTCAACATAGGTGTCAAGATATGTAATTTGAACAGAACCTTTTTGGCCATTTGTAGTAACCTTTTGTTTTCCTTTAAGCATTGAGGAATCTTCAATTTTTTCGGTATCATATGGTATTTCTTTTGTTTCCACAACTGTTTTTGTAACTTTAACATTTACAAAGTTTACTTTTTCTGAAATAAATAATTTTTCTCCGGCTCTGATAACAGTTAAATTTCCGGGATTTAATTTTTCCAGTTCGGCAAGTGTGAGGCCGTTTTCTTTTGCCACTCCCTCGGGTGTGTCGCCGTCTTTGACCGTATATACAGAAGTAGCATCACGCTTTGTTTTCAACTTTTGTTCAAGTTTGGAAGTGTCCCATAATACTTTCGGATCATCTTCATAAACGCCTTGAACATAGACTATATCTTCAACAAATCCGACTATACCATCCGGATTCTCTTCTTGATATTTATCTAAAATATTGTTGAAAACACCTACGGCATCCATTTCATTTTTAACCGCACACAAAAAATTACCGTCTATATAAACACCACAAGCCTGAGTGATTTTATTTGATGAATTCGTTATGATTTTTTCGCTTAAAGTTTTGGCGTCTTCTAATTTTTCCGGTTTAACCAGAGCAATTTTGAGTTTTACATCAGTCAAAGCTTTATCTAAATTTTCATTGTCCTTTTGTGAAATATTGTCGGTGATTATTTTTTTTGCGTCAACAAAAGTAGATTCATCCGCAATATATCCTATATCTTTTCCGTTACAGTTAACACTAAGCGCAAAAGTAACATTACTCCAATAAACAATCGTTCCCGCTAAAATAACGGCAACAATTACGGGAGACGCAACAGATATTATTTTTTTAAGCATTTGAGGATGTCTTTCAAAAGCTTTTTTCACATATCTTTTAAATACACCCTTTCTTTCTTCGAAAGTTGTATGTTCTCCTGAATAAATATTTTTAAAGGCAGACTTGACTTCCGTTTTGAAATACGACCATTCACTTCTGAAAGCACGAATGGATTTTGAATAAGATTTGTCAAGCTTAATATATAAACTTTTAAAAAGAAAGTAGATCGAATAGACAATAAAAATCACTATTGCCTTTACAGACTGATATGATTCGACAAAAATTCTTCCAAATATAAATCCGAGAGAGTAAATGAATGTTGAAAAATCATTTGCCAAAAGTTCAGGTCTTGATTCAACAAATTTGTTCTTCTTATTTTCGGCTATACGTTTTTTTATCTTCTGTCTTTTAGCTTTAAGAATATTTCTTTTGTTTTTTCTCTCGGCTTTTATTCTTTTTGCCTTTTTTTCGTGTTTTTTATCTATAATTTTAATTTTTCGTTTTGGTGTGGTCTTATCTATAATTTTTTTATTTTTATTAGATTTTTTATCATCCATATAATATATTCCTCTTATACACACAAATTAAATAAGCAAGTAAAAATAATGGTTACAATTTGTAATATTTAAAAGTATTATACATTTTGGCATGAGTATTGTCAACGAATTAAGACGATATATACACAAGGTGATAAAGATAGGTCCGTCCACCGTATATATGATAATTTTACGAATAATATAAGTATCGGGCTATTAATAATCAATAAACCATCCGGTAGCCGGGGATTATCAATCCCCGGTGCTTCAGTTAATTTTAGGGAAAACAATTCAACCAAAAAACAAGCATCGGGCGATTGAATCACCCGATAAAATTTAAATATTAAATTTCGAAAAATATTAGATATCTAAAATCTACAATCTACCGTCTATATCAGATGGTTCCGAAAATCCTGTCCCCCGCATCTCCGAGTCCGGGAAGAATGTAACAATTTTCATCTAATTTTTCATCTAAAGCAGCACAATAGATATCAACATCAGGATGTGCTTTTGAGAGTGCGTCTATTCCCTCCGGAGCGGCAATTATTCCCATAAATTTTATGGATTTTGGATTGCTTTTCTTTACAAGAGAAATTGCATCTATGGCGGAACCTCCCGTTGCAAGCATCGGATCTAAGATTATTACATCTCTTTCATTTATGTCATTGGGCAACTTGCAATAGTATTCAACCGGCTTTTTAGTTTCAGGATCACGATAAAGTCCAACATGACCTATTTTAGCAGAGGGAACTAAGTTTAAAACGCCGTCAACCATTCCGAGTCCTGCTCTTAAAATCGGAACAAAAGCAAGTTTCTTCCCTGCAATCACCTTGGTTTTCATAGGTGCCATAGGTGTTTCGATTTCAATTTCGGTTAAAGGCAGGTCACGAGTAGCTTCATAGCACATCAAGTTTGAAATTTCAGAAACAAGTTTTCGAAACTCCATGGATCCCGTATTTTTATCTCTTAAAATCGAAAGCTTATGTTGTATAAGCGGATGATTAGTGATAGTTATTTTGCCCATATTTACTCCTTATTTTCAATTTCGGTGATTTTAGCAACGCGCTTTGCATGTCTTCCGCCCTCAAAATCTGATCCCAAAAATGCGTCAATCAGTTCTTCAGCCATTCCCGGACCGATAACACGTCCGCCAAAGCAAAGTATGTTTGCGTCATTATGCTTTCTTGTGTATCTTGCACTGAATGTGTCTGAGCAACAAGCCGCTCTTATTCCCTTTACCTTGTTTGCGGCAATTGAAATTCCGATTCCCGTTCCACAAACTAAAATTCCATAAGAACCTTTGTCAGCGACAACTTTATTTGCAACATTTTCTGCAATGTCCGGATAATCACAGCTGTCTGACGAATATGTTCCGCAGTCCTCAAATTCAATACCCTTTTCTTTGAGATATTCTGCAACATGTTCCTTGAGTTCAAATCCTCCATGATCTGAGCCTAAATAAATCATTTTAATGCCCGCCTTTCTCTTTCTGCTTGCGGTCTTGATAAATAAATTGGTAACAGATCACCGGGCATAACAAAATTGCCCTTTTGAAATTCTCTGAAAGACAATCTACAGACCGTTTCACAAGCCTTTTTTATATCTAAAATATTATAACACAAGTCAGGATTATCACAAATAAAATAAACTTCATCTTTATATTCGTCTGTTTTATTTTTTAAATTTTTAAGTTCCCAAATTTTGTCATCACTTAATCTATAAAGTTTTCCTTCTCTGTTTTCAAAAATCGAAGAGTATACTCTTCCAACCCTTGCGTCTATCATCGGGACTATTATTTTCGCTTCGTCTTTAACAGTTTCTGCCATCACCTCAAGAGATGAAAGTCCTACACAGGGTATGTTTTTTTGAAATGCCATCCCCTTAACGGAAGATATGCCTATTCTCAGTCCGGTAAAAGAACCCGGTCCTGCACTTATCCCAAACAAATCTATATCTGAAATATCTGTATTTGATTTTTCGAGAACTTCTACAATAAGCGGCATTAAAGTCTGACTGTGGGTTTTGCCGTCATTGACAACTTTTGAATATAATAAATCGTTATCTTTGAAAGCGGCGCAGCCAACTGATTTTCCAAAACATTCAATCCCCAAAATTTTCAAAATTTAATCCCTCAATATCTAAAATTCTCTTTTCAGAATTTTCAGCTTTTATTCTGATGTTTATTCTGTCTTTAGGTAAAAATTCTTCAATATTTTCAGACCACTCAATGGCAATTATATTGTCTTCGTCTAAATAGTCAAAAAAGCCCGTGCTTTCCAAAGACTCGAAATTTAATATTCGATACATATCGAAATGAACAAGAATATTTTTGCCTTTATATACATTGACAATAGAAAAAGTGGGACTTGAAACATTAGCCGAAATTCCAAGTCCTTCTGCAAGACCTCTTATAAATGTAGTCTTTCCGGCTCCTAAATCTCCGTAAAAAGCCAAAACTTTCTTTTGCCCGCTGAGATTTTCACCGAGTTTTTTTGCAAAATCTAAAGTATCTTTTCTGTTTTTAAGTTCTACTCTCATGTTTTTAATTATAACATCTAAAATTTCTATGCTCAACTTTACAAGATCTTATTATCACAAAAACTTCAAGTATAATTGCATTCATCTGTTATTGATTATATAATTATCGTAAGTTTTTAGATATGGAGGTTGATTTTGAGTAATTTCTCAAATTCATTTAAAAGTTTTTTAAGAGGAACAGACTTTATACTCTTGCTTCTTTGCATCATCGCTTCCTCTTTGGGAGTCCTATTTGTTTCAAGCGCTACAAGATATAAAGCTCAAGGGGTTATATCAAGTGATGTAAAAACAATGTTAGTGGCAATTTTTTTGGGCCTTTTATTAGCAATATTAATGTCCTTTATTGACACTGAAATTTATATGAAGCTTGTTCTTCCTATTGCCGGAATAAGCATATTACTTATGATTGCTGTCATGATTTTCGGTGTTGCTCCTCAAGGACGTGAAGACTCAAAAATATGGTTAGACTTGAAACTATTCTATTTCCAGCCTTCCGAGTTACTTAAAATAGCCTTTATTTTGACTTTTGCAAAGCATTTACAAAAAGTTAAGTATGACTTGAACCGTCCGTTAAACATATTTTTGATTTTTTTACATGCAATTTTGCCTTTCGGAATTGTTGTTGTTTCAGGTGATGACGGATCCGCTTTAGTTTTTTTGTTCTTGTCGGTAGTCATGGTATTCATTGCCGGAATAAGTTGGAAATATATCGTATCTTCAATTGTTTTAGTCGCATCTGCCCTACCCTTGCTCTGGCTTAAACTAAATACTTTTCAAAAGCAGAGATTCTATGTTTTATTTAAACCCGACGAATACCCGGACGTTGCATATCAACAAGACAGAGCATTAGATGCCATTAAGTCCGGCGGTTTCACCGGAAGTGGAATTTTCAAAGGAATTTACACACAAAATTACCTTGTGCCAAAAGCAGAGAATGACTTTATTTTTTCTGTTGTCTGTGAGGAAGCGGGTATGATCGGAGCTTTATTCGTTCTTCTGCTGTTTTTGGCAATAATTGTTAAGGTGATTTTGGTTGCAAAAAAAGCCGAAGATTTTTCGGCTAAAATGATTTGTTATGGTGTTTCCACACTGATTTCAATTCAAATTCTAATAAATATTTCAATGGTCCTGAGACTTGGTCCCGTTATAGGAATTACACTTCCGTTTTTCAGCGCGGGCGGTTCTTCTTCTCTTTGTCTGTATCTCGGCATAGGTCTTGTTCTATCGGTTTATCGCTCAAATTCGTTTACACCTATACAGACTGTAAGGTATAGAGTGGGAAACAGATATACAGTATAATTTTAATTTTGTTATATTAAAATTTTAATCCCTATTATTATCAAAATTAAACCACCTATCACCGTGGCTTTATCCGAAAGTTTATCACCGAATTTTTTACCTATTAAAACACCTACATAACATGTTAAAAAGGTTATGATACCTATTATCAATGTAGCAAAAACAGCTTCGGAAAGTATATACTTTGTTGCTGTGAAACCCACAGAAAGTGCGTCAATGGAAGTTGCAATCCCCTGCACCATTAATGCTAAAAATCCTATTTTTACAACTTTTTCATTATCTTTTTTGAATATTCCTTCATAAATCATTTTTATTCCGATTATAAAAAGTAGATTAAAAGCAATAATATTGATATGTCTTTCAACTGCCATAAAAGATTTTGAAATATAAGAAACGGTCAGATATCCTATAAAAGACATAAGAAACTGAAAAAGACCAAAGACTCCGGCAATTTGGAATGTCTTTGATTTTTTCATTTTAGGCTCGTTTAAACCGTTTGCCAACGAAACGGAAAAGGCGTCCATTGCCAAACCAAATCCGAGTAAAATATTTTGTATAAAAAAATTAAATTTCATAATTATCCTATAATTAAGAAAAATCCTCCAATTTTCATTGGAGGATTTTCAATTAAAATTTAAGCTTCCTCTTTAATTGCAGCCTGTGCAGCAGAAAGTCTTGCTATCGGCACTCTAAACGGTGAGCATGAAACATAGTCAAGTCCGATGTTGTGACAGAATTCAACAGTTGACGGATCTCCGCCGTGTTCTCCGCAAATTCCGAGATGAATATCGGGATTTGTTTCTCTTCCGAGTTTGGCAGCCAATTTAACAAGTTTACCAACGCCGTGTTGATCGAGTTTTGCAAACGGATCGTTTTCATAGATCTTGTTTTGATAATAGCTTTCAAGGAAGGCACCTGCGTCGTCACGAGAGAATCCGAAGGTCATTTGAGTTAAATCGTTTGTTCCGAATGAGAAGAAATCAGCTTCTTTGGCAATCTCATCAGCAAGAAGAGCTGCTCTCGGGATTTCAATCATTGTGCCTACAAGATAGTCAAGTTTTTTACCAGTTTCTTCGAAAATCTTTTCAGCTGTGCTTACGATTATATTTTTAACAAACTTGAATTCCTTAATTTCGCCTATAAGAGGTACCATGATTTCGGGAACGATATTCCAATCGGGATGTTCTCCGTTTACTTTAATGGCAGCTCTGATAATTGCGGATGTTTGCATTTTGCAGATTTCAGGGAATGTAACCGAAAGACGACAACCTCTGTGTCCCATCATCGGGTTAAATTCATGAAGAGCGGCAATTTTATCTTTAACCTGCTTAACAGTCTTATTCTGTTTGTTTGCAAGTTCTTCAATGTCTTTTTCTTCTGTAGGTAAGAATTCATGTAGAGGAGGATCAAGCAAACGAATTGTTACCGGGAAACCTTGAAGTGATTCATAGATTCCTTCAAAGTCTTTTTGTTGCATCGGAAGAATCTTCTTAAGAGCGTTTTCTCTTTCTTCAACAGTTTCGGAAAGAATCATCTCTCTAAATGGTTCAATTCTGTCCGGTTCAAAGAACATATGCTCTGTTCTGCAAAGTCCGACACCCTGTGCTCCGAGGTTTTTGGCTTGAGTAGCGTCTTTTGGAGTATCGGCGTTTGTTCTTACTTTGAGTCTTCTGTATTTGTCTGCATATTCCATAATTCTTTCAAATTCGCCGACAATAGAAGCAGGAGAAGTTGCAAGTTTGCCTTGATAAATATTACCTGTTGTTCCGTCAATAGAGATTTCGTCTCCCTCATGGAAGGTAACTCCGCCAAGTTCGAATTGCTTGTTCTTTTCGTCCA
>CABTZO010000023.1 GCA_902489335.1 uncultured Oscillospiraceae bacterium
AACCATGTCGGTATAATCATGCTCACCGCTAAAACCGGTGAAGATGATAGAATTTTAGGTCTTAATATCGGTGCAGATGATTATATTTCTAAGCCTTTTTCCATTGCCGAATTTTTAGCCAGGGTTGATGCCGTATATAGAAGATCTTCAACCGATAATATCAGAGAAAATTTGGTAATGAAATCAGGAAGATTTACTTTGGATTTGGGATCAAGAATATTTAAAAAAGATGATGAAGTTATTGAACTGACACAGGTTGAATTTAAAATAATGCAGTTTTTACTTGAAAACGATGGTGGAGCAATTTCCAGACAGGAAATACATAAAAAAGTATGGGGAAACTCTCATTCGGGTGAAGAAAAAATTGTAGATGTCAATATAAGAAGACTTAGAATGAAAGTGGAAGACAATCCCTCCAAGCCTGAGCATCTTTTTACGGTTTGGGGAATCGGTTATAGGTGGGTATGAGATTTTTTGAATTAAAAAATTTAAAAAAAGATAAAGATACGGTTGTTGCAAGATGGGCAAAAATGTTAATCGTATTATTGCTCGTGACACTTTTATTTCTGATACCTACTTTTATCACCGTAATACACATGTATTTCTATAATTCTATTGAAATAAAATTATCTTCAATGTATTCGGACAATGTTTCAAATTTTTTTAATTCATATAATCTAAGTTCAAAAGAAGCTTTTTCTGAAGCGAGCGACAAATATATAAACAGTGTAAATCAACACAATAGAGATAACGGCATAGAAGTTCAAATTCTCGATAAAAATGGTTACATTGTTTCAACAACCAACGGATTTGAACACGATGAAAAAATTCCCGAATATAAAGAAGCTCTTGAATCTGATTTGAGAAAAGCTAAGTTTATCGGTAAAAATGAGAACAGAGAAAAGATTATGGCTGTTACTTTTCTGTTGCCTAAATATGCCGGAACGGAAACAGGTGCGATAAGATATATAACTTCATTGAAACAAACTGATAAAAACATTTTGCTTGTAAGTTTTATAGGGCTTTTAATAATTGTTTTAGTTGTTTTTTCATTCTTTCTTGTCGGCAACTTCTTCATTAAACCAATATCTATAAAAATAAGACAGATGAATAAAGTTGCGAAGCTTATGGCGCAGGGTGATTATTCCCAAAAAATAGAAGGTTCTGTCTATGATGATGAACTTGCCGAACTTACAAACTCCTTCAACGATATGTCAAAGGAACTTGAAAAATCAACCGCCGCACAAAATGAATTTCTGTCGACTGTTTCACATGAGATGAAGACCCCGTTAACTGCGATTAAAGGTTGGAGTGAAACCTTGATTGAAACCGATCCAAATGACGAGCAAACAATGAAAACCGGACTTAAAGTCATTGAAAATGAAGCAGCCAGACTGCAGACTTCTGTTGAAGATTTGTTGATCCTATCGCGAATGGCAGCAGGAAGATATGAGATTAAAAAGACAAAAATGGATATATTGGCTGAGCTTGATGAGACTATATTTTTGTTTAAAGACAGATCCCGTAAAGACAATATATCTTTAAATTACACTTCACCGGATTATGCGGCAGGATTTTTAGGAGACCCGGACAGAATAAAACAAGTATTTATAAATTTACTTGATAATGCCTTTAAGTATACTGAACAAGGCGGACAAGTCGATGTTTTTACAAAATTAATTCGTCTGGACTATGATGTAAATGATGAGCTTCAAATAATAATTTCAGATACGGGTTGTGGAATAGATGAAGAAGATTTGCCTAAAGTCAGAGAAAAATTTTATAAATCAAATAATAATAAACCCGGTTCCGGTATTGGTCTTGCTGTGTGCGATGAGCTGTTGAATTTACACGGTGCAAAGATGGAAATAGAAAGTAAGATTGAGGAGGGAACGACAATTAAACTTGTTTTCCCAATTGAAAAATCGAATATTATAAAAGACGGAGAAAATAATGAATAACAGAATAAATTATGGCGGACAGGCTCTCCTTGAGGGAATTTTAATGTTGGGTAAGAATAAAGGTGCCATAGCATTAAGATTGCCAAACGGAGAGATTGAAGTAACAGATCGTGAAATAAAAAGACTTAAAGACAGATATAAGATTGTAAATCTGCCTATAATACGAGGATTTATTAACTTTATTGAAACTATGGTCTTTGGATATAAATGTCTTATGTATTCTGCAGAAAAGCAGATCGAAGATGAAGAGGATATGAAGAATGATAGCTCAAAAATCAGCGGTATTGTCAGTGTTATCTCAATTGTTTTATCTCTTTTGGTAACTCTTGTTTTATTTATTTATTTGCCTTCGGTAATTGTTGATTTTATTGATGATAAAATATTTTCAAGCTCACTTATCAAATATCATGGAATTTTCGAGGGTATATTTAAAATTATTATATTTTTGATTTATTTGAAGCTTGTATCGAAACAAAAAGAGATAAAAAGGGTGTTTTCCTATCATGGAGCGGAACATAAAAGCATATTTTGTCTTGAAAAAGGCGAGGAACTTACTGTTGAAAATGTAAGAAAACAGTCTCGTTTCCATCCAAGATGCGGAACAAGCTTTTTATTTATTATTTTAATTATCAGTATGATTGTTTCAACTGCTACACTGCTGATTTTCCCTTCTCTGAATACACACAGGATTCTTTGGGTATTTATAAAATTATTGCTTATACCGCTTGTTACGGGAATAGGATACGATGTATTAAAATTATCTGCGCAGCATAAAAGTAAAGTATTGGATGCACTTGTTAAACCCGGGCTCTGGATACAGAGAATTACCACAGCAGAACCGGATGATTCTATGATTGAAGTAGCAATCGCAGCACTTAAAAGGACTATCGAATTAAATGAAAATTCCGCTGAGAACGATTAAGGATTACGTAAAGAAAGAATTAAACGACGACAGACTTTCTTTTTATTTGATATCTGATACTTTAGATTTAACAAAGACTCAGTATCTTTTGGAAAATGATAATCTAATCGATAATGAAATTTTTGATATAATAAAACAGAGACTTATAAAACTAAAATCCGGCATCCCGCTTGCCTATGTTATCGGAAATACATATTTTTGTGATTTTAGATTTTCTGTCGGCCCCGGAGTTTTGATTCCGAGAATTGAAACAGAAGAATTGGTTTATATGATCTGCGATTACATAAATGAACTTAAATCTCAGGGGAAATCAAATATAAAAATTTTAGAACTCTGTGCCGGAAGTGGTTGTATCGGTATCAGTTTAGCCAAAAAGAACAGAGATGTTTTTGTGCATATGATAGAAAAAGATGAAAAAGCTTATTTCTATTTGAATAAAAATAAAAATGATTTATCCGCCGGTAATGTAACTTTATATTTAGATGATGTCCTCAAATGTTATAATAGGTTTTCTGATGAAGAATTTGATATAATTGTTTCAAATCCGCCTTATATTAAAACTTCAGAATTAGAAAAATTAGATTTATCGGTCAAATATGAACCTGAAATTGCTCTTGACGGAGGAGAAGACGGTCTTGATTTTTATAGAAATTTTAGTTCAGATTGGATTTTAAAATTAAAAAATGACGGGAAAATGTTTTTGGAAGTAGATGACGATAAAATAAAAAATATTTTTGATAATATTGAAATCAAGAAAGATTTGTTTGAAAATACAAGATTTGCCGAAATAAAAAGGAGATAAAATGATCTTAAATGCTATAAGAACCGGAGATTTGACATATATATTAATGTCATTTTTGGCATCGTTGTTTGTCGTGTTCATTGTGATACCGATACACGAATTCGCCCATGCATATACTTCTTACAAATTGGGTGATCCGACTCCAAAATTAATGGGTAGACTTACGTTAAATCCTCTTAAACATATTGATCCTATCGGAGCTGTTGCAATTATACTTATTGGCTTTGGTTGGGGAAAACCATGCCCGATTGATCCGAGATATTATAAAGACAGAAAAAAAGATATGGCAAAAGTTGCTTTTGCGGGTCCCGGAATAAATTTTATCTTTGCTTTTGTATTAATTTTCATTCAAACTCTGTTGCAAACACTTATGAGTAACAGTTCTTCAAACGTTGTTGCCGCAATTGTCATCTTCTGTATCTATGCCGCAAGAATAAACATATTTATAGCGCTGTTCAACCTTATACCGATACCGCCCTATGACGGTTACGATATACTAAATCTGTTTTTACCGAGCAATTTCGCTTCTTTTTTTGAAAGAAATCAAAGAATATTGAATATCGTTTTTCTGATTCTGATCTTTTCCGGAGCAATTTCGCTTCCGTTAAATTTTTTAACAAGCGGTATTCATAAATTTTTTGAATTTATAATTACATTGATTTTAAAATGAGTATGGATAAATTAGAATATAAAACGGAGGCATTTGAAGGACCTCTTGATCTGTTGCTGAGTTTCATATCCAAAAAAAAGGTTGATATACTTGATATCCCGATTTTGGAAATTGTGGATCAATATCTCAGTTACTTAGCGCAGATGCAGGAAAACAAAGAAATTATATCAGCAGACTTTTTAGAGATGGCAGCGAGGCTTATATATATTAAAACGGTATCCTTGCTACCAAAAGACGAAGAAGCAGAAATTCTTACAAAAGAACTAAAGGGCGAACTCATAAGATACAGAGACTGCAAAATAATAGCAGAACAGCTGAAAAATCAGACTGACGGGTTCTATTATCTTGTTCGTGAAAAAGTTGAATTTGATGTTGATTCTGACTACAATCAACCGTTAGACACAGAAAAATTATATGAAACCGCAGTTTATTTAAATAAATTGTCAGACAGAGCCAAACCTTTAAAGATTGAAGCCTTTGATAACTATGTTCATCATAAAGTTGTTTCGGTAAACAATATGATAAGAAAAATTTTAAATATGCTGAAAAATAAAAACGGGAAAATTGATTTCAAAACTTTTATAACAGGATCTAAATCAAAGTCTGAAATAATTGCAACGTTTTTGGCGATTCTTGAACTTGCACACGATAATAAAATTCATATTGACGGACGAGACTCTGATTTTTCAATAGGATATTCAAAAGAGGTGGCACGTGAAAAATAAAATATTAAACTCCATTGAAGCGATTTTATTTATTTCGGGAGAGCCTGTCAGTGTTTCAAAACTTGCTCAAACTTTTGATACAGATACAGCTGAAATTTATAAGCTTTTAAATCTTTTAAAGGATGATTTAGATGAAAAAGGGGCTTTAACCTTAATCTTTTTGGAAGACCAAGTTCAATTAACAATTAAACCGGAATATGCCAAAACCGTAAAAACCTTTCTGAATTTGAATCTTAATGTTAAACTTTCGGATGCAGCCTATGAAGTGCTTGCAATTGTTGCATATAATCAACCTGTGAGCAGAGCATTTATTTCTGAAATAAGAGGTGTAGATTCCTCAGGTTCGATTGATTCTTTAATAAAAAAAGGATTGATTGAAGAATGCGGAAGACTGGACTTGCCCGGAAGACCTTTGATTTACAGAGTAACAGACAATTTTTTGAGATGTTTTTCAATTCAAAGTCTTAAAGATTTACCAAAAATTCCGGAAGACGATAACACGAAAGAATAAAAAAACATTTGGAAAATCTATTGATTTTTGATATAATACTCAATAGTTTATAATAATATTTATTTTGAGAGGTGACGGTATTGATAGTTCTTAAAATTATCGGTTGGATAATTGCCGTCATTTTGATAATTATCGCCTTAATTTTGGCTACGACAATTTTACTTATGTCCGTCAAAGTAAAACTTAAATGTTCGATAAATGAAGAGAAACCAAAGGACTTTAAATTTAGAGTTCAATACGGCTTTTTAAATTTAAAGATCTATCCCGAACAATTTACCGAAGAAAAAAGAGAAAAATTTAAAAAACTTATTGAAAAGCTAAAAGACAAATTTATTGACAAAGACAAAAAAGAAATTTCAAAAATTGAAGATCAATTAAAAGCCGAAGAAAAACAAATCGAAGATTTTAACGAGAGAAAAGATAAAAGAAAGATTCTCGGCGAAGATCCTTCAAAAATTGATGAACTTGTTTACGAAATAAGGCAAATTGATTTTAAAAAGATTAAAGATTTATATGAGAAGCTTCAATCTGATTTTTCAAAAGAAGATCTTTCAGAACTATTTTCCTATATTTTGGAAAAAACAACAAAGCTTCCCGACAAATTCAAGAATAAGTTTATTATCGAAAAATTATTCTTTATTTTGACATATGGCTGCGCAAGTGATGCTGCTAAAGGGGCTATAGAATATGGAGCAATTTGCTCGGTTGTTTATCCGTTTTTCGGTAAACTCGCAAGTAGTTTTAAACTTCGTGAATATGACATAGACATAACACCTGACTTTTTGACTCAGAAAAATGATTTCACCGGAGCCTTTGTCTGTTCCTTCAGATTGATTAATTTCATTTCGATTTTCATGATTTACGGTATTTCTATATTTAATAAAACATCTTCAAAATATTTGAAAAATAAAATAAAAAATAAAAGCAAAACAAAAAATAAAAAACAAATTGTAAAAAATAATTAATTATAGGTGGTGCTATTATGAAAGACACTTCAGCAGCTGCATTACTCGCAACAACAATAGAAAATGTTAAGAGTATGGTTGATGTAAGTACAGTTATCGGAGAACCTGTTCATACCGATGATGGAATTACTTTATTACCGGTTTCGAAGGTTACTTATGGATTTGCCAGCGGAGGATCCGACTTTCCCACTAAATCCGATAAAGAATTGTTCGGCGGCGGCGGTGGCGCTGGCGTAACCGTTATTCCGATTGCATTTTTGATTATCAAAGACGGAGAAGTTACAATGAAACAGATAACAGCATTTGATGATGCTACTGAAAGACTTGTAAGCTTGGTTCCCGAAATGTTTGATAAAATTAAAGCTTCTAAAAACAAGAAGGCTTAACTTAAATGAAATTAACCGCCTACAAAT
Source organism: uncultured Oscillospiraceae bacterium (assembly GCA_902489335.1). GTDB lineage: Bacteria > Bacillota > Clostridia > Oscillospirales > Acutalibacteraceae > JAUNLX01. The sequence continues at coordinate 6,970 of CABTZO010000023.1, forward strand.
TTGTGGGTGGTTATTTGTATTGAAAAGGTTAAAAATTGAGAATCAATAAATTTTTGTCCGATGTTTTAAATGTTTCCAGACGTGCTGCCGATCGTTTAATTGAAACTGAAGATATATTTTTAAACGGAAAGAAAGCAGTAAAAGGTGACGAAGTCAATTCTTTTGATGAAGTTATTTATAATGGCAGAAAATTAAATTTTGTCGAAAAAGAAAAGATTTATATTGCACTTAATAAACCTGCCGGTTATATCACTACAATGAACGATGAGAGTGGGAGAAAATGTGTAAAAGAATTGATTTCGGATTTAAGTCTCAGAGTTTATCCTATAGGAAGACTTGATCGAGATTCTGAAGGCTTGTTGCTTTTTACCAATGACGGAGATTTTGCAAACTTAATGATGAGACCTTCATCTCATATACCAAAAACATACAGAGTAACAGTAAAAGGTAAGGTTACATATAAAATTCTTAAAAAACTTGAAGAAGGAATAATGATTGACAATCGAATGACCTTGCCTGCAACTGCTTTTTTAATCAGTTACAAAAATAATATCAGCATTGTTGAAATCACTATTTTTGAGGGAAGAAACAGACAAGTTCGTAAAATGATGAAATATTTTGATTTTGATGTTTTGAGACTTGAAAGAATAAAATATGGAAACTTGAAACTTAAAAATATTCCGGTCGGTAAGTATATTAAACTTTCAAAAAAACAAGTTAAAAGTTTATATGAGATGGCAAGTGGCGGTGAATGATGATAAAAAGTATGACAGGCTTCGGCTCGTTTGAATACCAAGGCGAAGATTATAATATAAGTGTAGACCTTAAAAGTGTAAATCACAGATACTGTGAGATTTATATAAAAATGCCTTCAAACTTGAGCAAGATTGAAGAGAGCGTAAGAAAGAAAATATCGCAAACTTTTAGTCGCGGTAAGTTTGAGTGTTTTATTAAAGTTGATTATAAAAAAGGCGACAATATTGATGTTTCGTTAAATGAAAATATAGTAGAAAAATACATTGATTCAATTGAAAAATTGGAAGAAAAATATAATTTGAAAAATAATATTAAGCTTTCTCATATAATCAATTTGCCGGAAGTTTTTAGTATTAAATTATCCGGTAATGATGATGAAAATCTTAAGGCGAATATTCTTTCATCGATTGAAAGTGCTGCAATTTCGCTCCGGCAGATGCGCGAGTCTGAAGGTGAGAAGTTATATGATGACCTTTCTGCTAAGATTGATTCCCTTTATTTGGAATTTGAAAATATTAAAAATGCTTCTTCTGATTTACTTGAGAAAAATTTAAATAAATTAAGACAAAGAATTTCAGAACTCCTTGAAAATGTGGATGTTGATGAAAACAGACTTATTACCGAAGCGGGAATCTTAGCAGACAGAGCTTGTATTGATGAAGAAATTGTGAGATTTGATTCACATATAAATCAACTTAAAAATATGTTGAAATCATCTGAACCTGTTGGAAGAAAAATGGACTTTTTGATTCAAGAAATGAATCGGGAAATAAATACGATAGGTTCCAAAACACAAGATTCTGAAATTGTGTCAAGTGTTGTAAATTTGAAATCAGAACTTGAGAAAATAAGAGAACAAGTTCAAAATGTAGAATAACGGTGAAAAAGTGCAGATATTAAAAGTAGGATATGGCAATTTTGTCAATAAAGAAAAAGTAGTAGCAATCACGTCTGTTGATTCGGCGCCTATAAAGAGAATTATAAGCGAGGCAAAGGAAAAAGGACTCCTTATTGATACTACAAAGGGCAGAAAGACAGGAAGTGTCGTGATTGCCGAAAGTGGACATATAATTCTTTCATACATGAAACCTGAAGATTTACAGGATGAATTTTTAAATAAATCGGAGGACAATTAGCATGAAGGGATTTGCTCTCATTATTTCCGGCCCGTCAGGTTCCGGAAAAGATACATTGATTGATGAACTTATTAAAAGAGATTCAGATATAATTACTTCAACTTCCTTTACAACGAGAAAACCCAGAGAAAATGAAGAAAACGGAAAAGACTATTATTTTGTTTCAGATCAAGAGTTCCGAGAAGCCATTGAAAACAATCAAATGCTTGAATATGTAAAATATCACAGTTATTATTATGGAACTCCGAAATTTTTTATAGATGAAAAAATATCTCAAGGAAAAATTGTAATCTTAAAAATAGATGTAATAGGTGCAGAAAGAGTGCGAAAGCTTTATGAAAATTCAGTAAGTATTTTCATTATGCCGCCATCATTGGAAACGCTTAGGGAAAGGCTTGTAAACAGAAATACTGAAAAAAAAGATGAAATAATCAAACGACTCGAAATTGCTAAAAAGGAAATTTTGAAAAGTGATGACTTTGATTATATAATAGTAAATAATAAGCTTGATGAAGCTGTTGAGTCAGCTATAAAAATAATAAATATACATAAAAAAATAAATGAGGAGAAATAAATGTTAAATCCGGATATTCAAAAAATTCTTAATAAGCAAGAAATAAACAGATATGCACTTGTAACGGGTGTCGCAAAAAGAGCAAGACAAATAGCTTATAATGCTGAAGAAAAAGATATAATTTTACAGGAAAAACCGATAAGTATTGCTTTACAGGAACTTATCGATGATAAATACTATATAATTTTACCTCATTAGGAGATAATAAGTGGACTTTATCGGAACTGTCGGTGTTTATGTTGAAAAAACAAATTTTGGTTTTGACAAAAGTTATGTTTATAAAGTTCCGGAACATCTTCAGGATAAGATTTTCATAGGACAGAGAGTTTTTGTTCCTTTTTCGGTGTCTGATAAAAAAAGACAGGCTGTTATCACCAAGTTAAATCCCGATCAGTCAACAAATAAATTAAAAGAAATTTTTGATTTGATTGACGAGCGACCTATTTTGAGTGATAAGCAACTTGCACTTGCCGAATTCATTAAAGACAGGACTTTCTGCTCTTTTTTTGACGCTGTTAAACTTTTAATACCTATAGGTATTTCAGAAAAAATGAAAACTTTTTATACCATTTCTGACCAAATAGCAGTATCTGATGATGAAATCCTAAATATTATAAAAAATAATAATAAAATCGATATAGAAAATCTTTCGGATATTTTAAATATATCTGAAATTGAAACAAGAAGAAGGCTAAAAAAATATATTGATGAAGGTAAGGTAAAAGAGTTAAGTCTAAGCTTCAGAAAAGTAAAAGATAAATCTAAAATTTTCTATGAAATAAAAGACGAAACATTGACTTTAGAAGAGCTTTACTCTCATGCAACGAGCAAACCTCAAAAAATCATACTTGAATTTTTATATAATACTAAGGGAGCATTCGAGAGAGATATCTTAGATTTTACCGCAGTTACAAAATCTGTTTTAAATACTTTAGTCAAAAAAGAGCTTATAATATCTACCGAAGAAGAAGTACTGAGAACTCCTTATATTCCAAATTTGAATAAGGCTGATAAAAATTTCAAATTAAACGATGAGCAACAGAAAGCCTATGAAAATCTGATTCACGAATACAAAGACAGAAAAGCTCATGTAAGTCTTATTTATGGTGTGACCGGAAGCGGTAAAACTCATGTATTCTTAAAACTAATAGATAAAGCGATTGAAGATGATGGCGGAATTATAGTCATGGTTCCCGAAATTTCACTTACTTCTCAGATGCTAAGCATATTTAAAGATCGATACCGAGATAAAGTGGCGATTTTGCACTCAGGACTCACTGTTGGTGAAAGACTTGATGAATACAAGAGAATTAAAAGAGGAGAAGCGAAAATTGTAATCGGAACAAGATCCGCTGTATTTGCACCTTTTGAAAAAATAAATCTGATTGTTATGGACGAAGAACATGATGAAAGCTATAAATCTCATTCAACACCAAGATATTCGACTCATACAATTGCCAAATATTTGATAAACAGAGATAAGGGCCTTTTACTCTTATCTTCGGCTACGCCGGAAATCGGTAGTTTTGCAAATGCAAAGACCGGTAATTATTCATTAAACAAACTGACAAAAAGATATTCATCCTCATCTTTACCTGAAGTTGTAAAAGTGGATATGAGTGGTATTTATGGTATATTCAGTCCTATACTTGTTCAAAAAATAAACGATCAGCTTGACAAAGGTCATCAAGTTATATTACTGATAAACAGAAGGGGATTTAATACATTTATAAGATGTGAAGAATGCGGTGAAGTTCTATTCTGCCCAAATTGCTCAGTCGCTATGACCTATCATAGAGTAAATAATAGGCTGATTTGCCATTATTGCGGTTATTCTAAACCTTTTACCGAGGTATGCCCGAATTGTCACGAAAAATCACTTGTATATTCCGGCGCCGGCACGCAAAAGATAGAAGCTGAGATTCAAAGCTTGTTTTCTGATAAAAAGGTCCTCCGGCTTGATTCCGACACTAAAACTTATGGAGCATCGTTTGAAAAGAAATTAAAGGATTTTAAAGCCGGAAAATATCAAATTATGGTCGGCACGCAAATGGTCGCGAAAGGTTTAGATTTTGAAAATGTTACTTTGGTAGGCGTTTTAAACGCAGATAAGCAGATGTATGACGATGATTATAGAAGCACAGAAAGAACTTTTAATTTAATAACACAAGTTGTCGGGAGATCAGGCAGAGGAAAATATCCGGGAGATGCGATTATACAGACTTTATCTCCGGAAAATGATATAATAAACTTAGCTGCAAATCAGGATTATGAATCATTTTTTGAACGGGAAATAAAAATACGAAAAGCAATGATTTATCCACCGTTCTGTACAATTTGTAAAATTGAATTATCAAGTTCAAATTCTTTGAAAGCTCAAACGGCGGCACAGAAACTTTTTAATATTTTAAATAAAAATAAAAGCATGATAATTTTTGGGCCTATAGAAAGCAGAATTTTTAAGCTTGACAATAAATACAGATATCAAATAATGATCAAATTCAGGAATAAAAAAGAAGAAAGATTAAAACTCAAAAATGCTTTTGAAGCATATTATAGAGAAAAGGAGGCAAGGGGAGTAACAATGACCCCCGATATAATTTCATAATGGCATATAGAAACATAGTATTACAGGGAGATCCTATTCTTAAAAAGAAGAGCAGAAATGTTGAAAAATTTGACGATAAAATTAAATTGTTGGTTGAAGATATGAAAGAAACCATGTATAAAAATGACGGAGTCGGACTTGCCGCAGTGCAGGTCGGAATTCTAAAAAGAATATTCATCGTTGATATCGGAGAGGGTTTAAATGTTTTCATAAATCCTGAGATTGAACAGATGAGCGGAGAATATATTGATAACGAGGGATGTCTTTCATTTCCCGGAAAACTTTATAAAGTCAGAAGACCTAAAATGGTAAAGGTCAAGGCTCAGGATGAAAACGGGAAAGAATTTGAAATTGAGGCGGAAGATCTTTTTGCAAGAGCAATTTGTCATGAAAATGATCACCTAAACGGGATAGTTTTTTTAGATCATGTCCGTTCGGAGGATCAAGATGACAATAAAGGATAAAATTAATATCGTTTTTTTCGGCACACCGGATTTTGCACTGACATCTCTTGAAAAAATTTGTGCTGATCAAGAGTTCAATGTTATGGCAGTTGTAACGAAGCCCGATGCTCCAAGAGGCAGAAAAAAAATCATGACTCAGAGTGTAGTCGCTGATTTTGCTGATTCCAAAAACATTAAAGTCTTAAAGCCGGAAAAAATGAAAGATGATGAATTTATAAATGAAATTAATTCTTTAAAGGCTGATTTTTTTGTTGTAGTAGCTTATGGCAAAATTTTGCCAAAACAAATTTTAGAAATGCCAAAGTTCGGAGTTATAAATCTTCATGGATCTTTACTTCCAAAATACAGAGGTGCGGCACCTATTCAATTTTCTTTGTTAAACGGCGATAATACAACAGGTGTTACAACAATGCTTCTTGATGAAGGAATGGATACAGGCGATATGCTCTTGAAAGAAGAGATAAAAGTTGAAAAAAGCGATGATTATTTTAGCCTTTCAAAAAAACTTGCCGAAATGGGTGCTGACTTACTTATTAAAACTCTTAAAACGTTCCGAACAATTATCCCTGAAAAGCAAAATGAAGAACTTGCAACATATACAAGGATGATTGATAAAAATGACGGAAAGTTAAATTACAATGAAGATGTTATAAAAAATTTCAATAGGGTAAGGGCTCTGTCTTTTTGGCCGGTAGCCTACACAGAATTTAAAGGTAAAAAGCTTAAAGTTTATGAAGCTGACTACGAAAAAAGAGCTGATTGTGAAAAAGAAGAAATAAAAGTTTTAAAAAACAAAATTGAAATTGGTTTTTATGACGGAGTATTGATACCAAAAGTTGTCCAGTTTGAGGGTAAAAAGAAGATGAATATATCTGACTTTGTAAACGGTCTCAAGTCTTTAAAAAATTGACAAAACGTGCTAATTAAAGTAGGATATATTGATTATTTTAATAGAATGAGGAAAAGATTTGTATCAAAAAACAGATTTACTTTCATTACCATTTGATAAACTATTGGATTTCTGTGTAAAAAGAGATTTAAAAAAATACAGGGCGATTCAAATTTTTGAAAGACTTCATATTAAAAGAAACACAGATATTGATGATTTTACCGAGCTTTCTTTGGATTTGAGAAAAAAATTAAAAGAAGAAGCAAAGATCACCGAAATTGAAGTCTTAAAAGTTCAAAAATCTAAAAAAGATTTTACCATGAAATTTCTTTTCAGACTCGAAGATGGTTATACCGTTGAATCTGCCGTTTTGAAATATAAATACGGATATACGATGTGTCTTTCAACTCAAGTCGGTTGCAAAATGAACTGTGCTTTTTGCTTGACGGGAAAAGATAAATTTGAGAGAAACTTAAGTGCCGGTGAAATTTTAAGCCAAATATACAAAGCTGAAGAAAAAGAAAATATTAAGATCGGCAGAGTTGTATTGATGGGAATGGGTGAGCCGCTTGATAATGTTTCAAATGTTCTTGACTTTATAAAAATTGTAAGTGATCACAGAGGTAAAAATTTAGGGCAGAGAAATATAAGTGTTTCAACTTGTGGTATTGTACCTGCAATCATTAAAACCGCAGACGAAAAAATTCCGTTTAATCTGGATATATCGCTTCATGCTTCCAATGATGAAATTAGAAATCGTCTTATGCCCATAAACAAAAAATATGATATAAAATCTCTTATAAAAGCAGCAAAATATTTTGCTGATACAACAGGAAGAAGAGTAACCCTTGTATATCTTTTGATTGACGGAGTAAATGATTCCGATGAAAATGCAAGAGAACTTGTTTCTTTGATAAAAGGACAAAAATTTCATCTTAATTTAATAAGATATAACGAAAATAAAATACTTGATTTTAAGACAAGCAAAAATATTGATAAATTTGCAGAAGTTTTGATTAAAAATGATATTACGGTTACGACCAGAAGAACCTTAGGCGATGATATAGATGCGGCTTGTGGTCTTTTGAGAAGAGCTCGTAATGAGGAGAAAATAATTTGAAGATAGTTGCAAAATCAGATATCGGAAAAATAAGAAAATCTAATCAAGACTCTTATGCTGCCGGCGAATTTCCGTCGGGAGTTGCTTGGGCTGTTATTTGTGACGGAATGGGCGGAGTAAACGGAGGTAATATCGCTTCATCAATGGCGGTTCAAATCATTTCCGAGGAAATCACTTCGATGTATGACCGGGATTTAAGCGATGTAGCTTTTAAATCTATTCTTGAAAATGCAATAAAAAAGGCAAATGAAGAGATCTATAACTATTCTTTGAAAAAATCTGAACTTACGGGAATGGGAACAACGGCGGTTGTTTGTATAGTAAAAAAAGATAAAATATTGATTGCTCACGTGGGAGACAGTCGTGCTTATTTCATTGAAAACGGCGAGGTCAATCAAATTACAAAGGATCATTCAATGGTCCAGGAAATGATTGAAACAGGTGAGATTACCGCAAACGAAGCAAAGACTTTTCCGGGGAAAAATATCATAACACGTGCAGTCGGTGTTTCAATGTCAGTTGATATCGATTTTTCGATTTTTAATTTTGATGATAATAAAATTTTACTTTTGTGTACTGACGGATTATCTAACTATGTTGACATTTCAGAAATAAAAAATATAACGGATAATAATACGTTCTATGAATACGCCGATAAACTTGTCGAAACTGCCAATAAAAACGGTGGAGGAGATAATATAACAGTAATAGATCGGAAGAGCACACGTCTG
>CABTZO010000024.1 GCA_902489335.1 uncultured Oscillospiraceae bacterium
AAAAGAATTAAAAGATTTTAACTCTGCTCAGTGTGTAAAAGGCGGAATTGATTTAAGTGAGATAAATGATGACTTTTCATTAAAGAGCAACAACAAAATTTTCGCTATCGGGGAAGTCCTTGATGTTAACGGTATGTGTGGAGGATATAATTTACAGTTTGCCTTTTCAAGTGCAATGACTGCAGCAAAGGAAATAAAAAACAGAAATGATAAGAATTAATGAGATTAAATTATCTTTAGATGAATCGGAAGACAGATTAAAAAACAAAATTGCAAGAAAATTAAAAATAAACGAATCCGATATATCTTCGATTGAAATAGTAAAAAAATCGGTTGACTCAAGAGATAAAGAAAACATTTTCTTTGTCTACAACGCCGATGTTAAATTGAATTTTAACGAAGATAAATTGTTGAAAAGAAATAAAAATCCAAAAATTTTCAAGGTGGATTCCAAAAAATATCATCTTCCCGAATTAAAGAGAAAATCAAAAAAAAGACCTGTCGTTGTAGGTTTTGGACCGGCGGGAATGTTTGCCGCTTTAATGCTCGCAAAAATCGGATTAGAACCAATCGTTATTGAAAGAGGAAAAAAAGTCGAAGAAAGAATAAAGGACGTCGAAATCTTTCAAAACAGTAATATCTTAAATGAAGAATCGAACATCTGCTACGGCGAAGGCGGAGCCGGAACTTTTTCCGACGGCAAATTGAATACGGGAATAAAAGATAAAAGAGTTAAATATGTTCTTGATACCTTTGTAAATTTGGGAGCACCACCCGAAGTATCTTTTTCATATACACCACATATAGGTACAGATAAGCTCAGAGAAACAGTTAAAAACTTCAGAAATGAAATCATTTCTCTTGGCGGGGAAATTCTCTTTGGAACAAAACTAATAGATTTGATTGTCGCAAACGAGCAAATCTTCGGAGTTAAGGTTAAGTCAAAGGACAAGATTTTTGATATTGAAACTGACACCTGTGTATTGGCAACCGGTCACAGTGCTGTTGATATTTTCAAAATTTTGAGAAATTTCAATGTCGAACTTTCACAAAAGCCATTTTCTATAGGTCTTAGAATTGAGCATAAAAGAGAGATGATAGACAGATCTCAATATGGAAATTTCTATAATCACAAAGCCTTAGGCAGTGCAAGTTATAAACTTTCTTGTCACACAAAACACCAAAGAGGACTTTACACTTTCTGTATGTGCCCGGGCGGCGAAGTTGTTGTGTCTTCAAGCGAAAATGGAGGCATTTGCGTTAATGGAATGAGCAACTTCAATCGGGACGGAGAAAATTCAAATTCGGCTTTGCTTGTAGGTATTTCACCCGAAAAATTCCCGTCAACCGATCCGCTATCGGGTTTTGATTTACAAAAACAAATTGAAAAAAATGCTTTTGACTCTGTAGGCAAAACATATATGCCACCATGTCAAACCCTTGATGATTTTTTCGATAATAGAAAATCTACAAGTTTTAAGAGTATTATCCCAAGTTGTAAGAATAAAACGACCTTTGCAAACATAAATGATATTCTGCCTAAGTTTGTAACCGACATGCTAAAAAAATCTATACCGGAAATGGGCAAAAAATTAAAAGGCTTTGATCTGCCCGATTCAGTACTTACCGCGCCGGAAACAAGATCTTCCTGTCCTGTTAGAATTATAAGAAATGAATATATGCAGGTTGAAGAAATAAAAGGCCTTTATCCTATCGGTGAAGGTTCGGGACACAGCGGAGGAATTACAAGTTCTGCGGTTGAAGGAATAAAAGCGGCGGAAATTATTATTGAAGATCCAATTTGGACTTGAAATTTAAGTCCTTGCTGTATTATACTTTTGAAAACCCTATATCGGAGGAACAAATGGAAAAAACTTTTATAATGCTTAAACCTGATGCTCTTCAAAGACATCTTGTAGGAAAAATAGTTGACAGAATTGAAAGCAAAGGATATAAAATCACAAAATATAAAAGTGAGATGCTTTCTGAAGAACTTTTGAGAGAACATTACGCACACATTGTTGACAAACCTTTTTTCCCGACAGTTGTAGAATATATGACTTCAGGTCCAGTTTTAATGATGCAGGTTGAGGGCGAAAATGTCATTCAGGGAATGAGAAAGCTTATGGGGCCGACAAGATTCGATGAAGCAGAACCCGGAACCATAAGAGGCGACTTTGCACTAAGCACCGAAAAAAATGTTATTCATGGTTCTGACAGCGTTGAAAATGCGCAAATTGAAATAAAAAGATTTTTAGGTTAAAAGAAACCGCTTTGTTAAATCAAAGCGGTTTTATTTTTTATTCGAGAAGATTTGCAATTATTGAATTTGATATTAAAAAACCTTGAGCGTTCAAGCAAACGCGGTTATTTCTTATCTCAAAAAAGTCTTTCATTTCTTCTATCTTATCTTTATATTTTTCAGCAGTTTTTATCGATATGCCCCTTTTTAATCTCAGAGCAAGCATAAGATTTTCTTCGTCACTTCCGCCCTTACCCTCATAAATCAAAGGTTTATCTTCCAAATAATCTTTCAGACTGTCAGAATAATAATATCTTTCTCCGTTAATGTAAAGATGAGCCGAGGGTCCGAAAGCATAATATTCTCCGTCTTTCCAGTAATTTAAATTATGCCTTGACTCAAAATTAGGTTTTGCAAAATTTGATATTTCATATTGTTTCAAATTTATATTTTCTAAAAAAGCACAGATATTCAGATACATATCCGCAATCAAATCATCGGACGGTAAATTTAGGTTTTCTCTTTTTTTATAAAAAACGGTGTTTTTTTCAATCTTTAATATATAGCAACTCACATGTTTTACATCGAGAGCTTTTATCATATTCAAATCGGAATTTAAGTCTTTCATTGTTTGATCCGGAAGTCCAAACATCAAATCCGCAGATATATTTTTAATGCCACAACCTTTCAAAATTGAAACTGAGTTAAATATGTCGGAAATTTCACCTTTTCTTCCCAAAATTTTTCTAAAACCGGGATTAAAGGTTTGAACACCGAGAGAAACTCTGTTTATACCACTTTCAGCCAAAGATTTCGCTAGGCTTTGTGTAACTTCGACAGGATTTAATTCAACGGTCTTTTCTCCGTCAATTTCATAACTTTTCGTTGCTGTTGTTATTATCTTTTCAAGCTGTGTTTCTGAAAGTGAACCCGGACTTCCTCCACCGATATAAAGTGTCTTTGCTTTTTTATTCTTATTTTTATTCAAATCATTCAAAAGTTTTTCGGTTAATCTTTCTTTGTTTTCCCTTTGATTTCCACAAAGTGAATAAAAATCACAGTAAGGGCATTTTGAAAAGCAAAACGGAACGTGAATGTATAGTCCCCTATTCATCGTCGGCAAGTTTCAAAATTGACAAAAATGCTTCCTGAGGAATTTCTATGTTTCCGAATTTTTTCATCCTCTTCTTTCCCTCTTTTTGCTTTTCAAGAAGTTTTCTCTTTCTCGATATATCTCCGCCGTAACATTTTGACAGAACATCCTTTCTCATCGCTTTGACAGTTTCTCTTGCAATAATTTTAGATCCGATTGCAACTTGAATCGGTACTTCAAACATCTGTCGCGGAATATGTTTTTTAAGTTTTTGTGCTGTCTTTCTTGCAACAGTTTGAGCTTTGCTCTCGTGTGTCACAAAAGATAAAGCATCTACAACTTCCGAATTCAACAAAACATCTAATTTTACAAGATTTGACTCGGAATAACCCGCATTTTCATAGTCAAATGAAGCGTATCCCCTTGTTGCTGATTTAAGTGCATCAAAGAAATCAAAAATTATCTCATTCAGCGGCATTTTATAATTTATATCGACTCTCTCTTTTGTGAGATAAGTCATAGATATATATTCTCCGCGTCTGTCCTGACAAAGTCCCATAACCGTTCCTATATATTCCGGCGGAGTGTAAATGTGAATATCGGAAATAGGTTCCTCGGTTTTTCTTATTATTGAATTATCGGGCCAGTCGCATGGATTATCGACATTTATGATATCTCCGTTTGTAAGTTCAATTTTGTAAATAACGCTGGGAACTGTCGTTATAAGTCCGATATCATATTCTCTGTCTATTCTCTCCTTTGTGATTTCAAGATGTAAGAGCCCTAAAAAACCACACCTAAAGCCAAAGCCCAAAGCCTTTGAAGTTTCCGGTTCGTAAAAAAGCGAGGCATCATTTAATTTAAGTTTTTCTAACGTTTCCTTTAAGTCTTCATAATCTTGACCGTCTGAGGGATAAATTCCACAAAAAACGGCTGGATTTACTTCTTTATATCCCGGCAAAGGTTTTTGTGCCGGATTTGAGGCTAAAGTAACAGTATCTCCGACTCTGGTGCTCTCAATATTTTTAATAGACGCGGTTATATACCCTACTTCTCCCGCTCTTAAAATATCGGTTTTTTCAAGAGAATTTGCTTTCAAGTATCCGATCTCGACAACTTCATATTCTGCGTTTGTAGCCATAAATTTAATGATGTCGCCGTTTCGGATTTCTCCGTCCATAATTCTTATATAGACAATAACTCCCTTGTATGGATCATAGACAGAATCAAAGACAAGAGCCTGCAGTGGCTTTTTTAAATCTCCTTTGGGAGACGGAATGTTTTTTACGATAGATTCTAAAACATCCTCAATATTTTTCCCCGTCTTTGCCGAAATTTGAGGAGCGTCCTTCGCCGAAATACCGATAACATTTTCTATTTCTTCAATGGTCTCTTCAACTCTTGCCGAAGGAAGATCAATTTTATTTATAATCGGTATTATTTCCAAGTCGTTTTCAAGAGCAAGATAAGTATTTGCGAGTGTCTGAGCTTGAATGCCCTGAGTGGCGTCAACAACAAGCAAAGCGCCCTCGCAAGCGGCGAGGGAGCGTGAAACCTCATAATTAAAATCCACATGTCCGGGTGTATCTATCAAATTCATCTCATAGATTTCACCGTCTTTGGCCTTGTATCCCAATTTAACGGCTCTTGCTTTTATCGTGATTCCTCGCTCTTGCTCAAGTTCCATATTGTCAAGCAATTGCTCACGCATCTCTCTTTTTGTAATAGAATCGGTCTTTTCCAAGATACGATCCGCCAATGTAGATTTTCCGTGGTCTATATGTGCTATGATTGAAAAATTTCTTATTTTATCTGAATTGTAGGTCAATTTATCACCTCATATTATGATCTGAGTTTTTTCTTCATCATTTCAGGACTGAGTGCCGCTCTTACGGCTTCGTCCTCTTCTATTATGCCCTGTTTATATAAATCGAAAATTTCTTTATCCATTCCGGTCATTCCCTCTCTTGAAGAAGTATTTATAACCGAATCCATCTGATGAGTTTTTCCTTCACGAATCATATTCGCAATTGCATTATTAACTTTCATGATTTCAAATACGGGTATAAGCCCTCCGTCTTTCTTTCTCAAAAGCTGTTGTGAAATAACCACTTTCAGGGTTTGTGCAAGCTGAATTCTTATCTGTTGCTGAGCAGAAGACGGAAATACATCAATTATTCTGTCAATCGTATTTGCAGAGCCTAAGGTATGCAAGGTTGAAATTAAAAGGTGCCCTGTTTCCGCTGCGGTCATTGCAGTTTTTATTGTTTCATAATCTCTCATTTCTCCGAGTAAAATAACATCGGGTGATTGTCTCAAACAAGCTCTCAATGCAGTTAAATAATTGCTCGTATCGGTTTCAATTTCCCTTTGAGATACAATCGCCTTGTCGTTTTTATGCAAATATTCCAGTGGATCTTCAACAGTGATTATATGAGCACGACGATTTTTATTTATTCTGTCAATCAAACAGGCAAGAGTTGTCGTTTTTCCTGAACCTGCAGGACCGGTAACGATTATAACACCTTTTTGTAGATCGGCAGTTTCCAAAACAGCTTCGGGTATATTTATTTTTTTAGGATCCGGAATATCAAACGAAACAAGTCTTATAACGCAGGCATAAGAACCTCTCTGTCTGTATGTGCTGACTCTGAATCTTGAGAGACCCGATACAGAAAGAGAAAAGTCATCGTCTCCCGTTTCCTCTAACTTTTCCATATCTCGATTTGCATGTTTATAAATTTCTGCAATTAAATTAAACGTGTCGGTACTTTTCAATCGTTCTTCGTCAAAAGTCTTTATTTCACCGTTTATTTTATATGTAATGGGAAGATTTGCAAGAACGAATACATCTGCAGCCTTGTTATCAACTGCAAGTTTTAAAATTTTGATTATATCTTTCATGTATTTCCTCCCGCTAAATCTGAAGGTTCTTCGGGCTTCCAATCGTCTGTAATTACAGTCTTGTGCTTTATAATTTTATATTTACCGTTCATTTTTTTAGCGACAACCAAAAGCAGAGATTTGTCATCGATTTTTTCTCTGATGGTCAGCGTTTCAGGCCCGTTTTCGGTCATTTTTGCGATTCTTTCGGTTGCTCTTAAATCAGCCGAATAATAGTTTTCGGTATTCTGAATATTTATCTTTGAGATATCCGATTCTCTCTTTGCACTTATCATTGTCAAAACGGCAAAAACCGTCAAACAAAAAATCGTGAATATCATAATAAGGGAAGCGGAACCGGGACTTATTCCGACTCTTTTTTTAATCATTTTTATTATCCCCCTTAAGTTTTCCTACTTGCAACGAAAACACATCTTTTTTTGTCTGAATTTCTTTAATACTGATTGTAAGCTTTTGATAATCTTTATAATCTTGAAGTTTTGTTTCTGCCTCATATACGGCAATTTCTTTTACCTGCGTCTGAACAAAATTAGAATCATAATATCTATTCTGTAAAACATCTTTATTTTCACTGCTTTTAAATTCTTCCGCAATTGTCGTCGCTATTTCTGAAGAATGATCTTTTTTCTCTGCAGTCTCAATCATCATTCTTGAACTTGCAAAAGTTTTCATGCATATTGCCGCTGTGACCGACAAAAATAGAATTACAATAATAATTTCGAGTAAGAATAGATTTGATTTTGAGTGATTTACGGCAAATTTTTCCTTTGTCATTTTAATCACCCCCGTAAAGATTAAGACTTATTTTATTTTCTTTTCCGCTGTCATCACTTGCATAAAGTTTTAATAAATTTCCGTCGAGTTCAAAATTAAAAGAACTTACCGGCACTATCTTTGTAGGGAAAACATCTTCAAGATTTGAGTTATCGCTTGCATACAATTCGCATAAATAACCTTTGTCATAAAAGATATAGTTTTTATATTTTTTTTCATTTTCGTTGAAATTTATAACAAGACAATGTTTACCCTTGAAATTTTCTTCTTTAATAGAATTAACCGAATCTGCGGATCTTACCTTTTGCTTAACATACATAATAGCCGTGGAAGAATTAAAATGCTCATTTTCAAGCTTGAGCGTTTTTTTATACACTCCTATGCCCGACAAAATAACAAAGAGCACGGTTATTATATAAACAAGTAGGAGCAAAAGTGCAAAGAGCCCGTCAACAGAAAATTTAGTCTTATTTTTCATCGTTGCCCGCCTTTTCAGTAATCACAATTTCCGGATAAATGTTTGTCGCAAAGACATTGTATTCAACATTATATTTTTTTCTGTCAATTTTAACTTTGTAGTTTTTCTCTAAATATTCAAGCGAATCGGGATAACGACCCTCTGTTGCATAACAAGTAACCACAGCCTTGTTAAGGCTTTGATCGAGTAAATCTTTTCCTTTTTTTTCACTTTGATACGAAATCTTAACGAAAGAAATCAAAACAATTGAAGTGATTAAAATAAAGAGAAGAAAATTTAAAATTGTTGCAACGGAGAACTTATTTTTGAAATTTTCCATAAAATCACCTAAGAAATTGCAGTCATGATTCCGAGGAGAGGAAGCATAACAGAAAGTAAAATCAGTCCGATTACAAGAGACATAATAATAACTATCGTCGGCTCAACCCTTTCTGCTATATTTGAAATTGACTGAGATAAATCTGTTTTTGTTCTGTTGATAATTTCTTCCATTACAACGTCGGTGTTTCCGGTCTTAAAACCAATGGAAAGCATTCTTGAATATATGGGTGGGAATAATCCCGAATCACTGACTGCTTCAGAAATAGATTCCCCGCTTTGAAGTTCTTTGATACATTTATCTATTTTATCTAAAAGAATTTTATTTTTTGTGTTCTCCTTAATTATTTTTAGACTTTCTTCCATATCGATTCCCGATGACAAAACTAGTTGTAAAGAAGACGCAAAATTGTATGTTGCAAACTTCTTACTGATAGAAGAACCGGAAAAAACTTTCTCAAAGAAATCTGAGAGTTTAACTCTCATTTTATCGTTAGCATAAATCAGAAATCCGATCACAAAAACAGCTAAAATAACGGCTAAAATAATCAAGAAATATTTTGTTATTCCGACACCTAAATTCATCATCGATGTAGCAAACGGAGACATTGAAAGTCCCAAATTTTTAAAGGTTTCATTGAAAATCGGCAGAACTTGTGAAAGCAAAACAAACAATACGATCAAGAGCATTACAGCTATTATAATGGGATAGGTAAAGGCACTCTTCAAAGTTGCTTTTGTGTCCTTCTTGCCGTTATAGAACTCTGAAAGAGCAAGAAAGACCTTATCGGAATTTCCGGTTCTTTCACCTATGCTTATCATATCGGTAAGATGCACGGGAAAAGCACCGCTCGCAATCAGCGATTTTGTTAAAGTATCTCCGCCTTCAAGAGAATTATATATAGTTAACAATTGTTCTTTTCTTCTTTTATCGGCTTCTCCCTCATATAGCATATAGATTATTTCATTTACCGGAATTCCCGATTTTAATGAGAGTCCCAGTTCTAAACAAAAGGCGGCTATTTTTTCATCCTGCCATACTTTACCTGCCATATTATCCCCCTAATAATAAAATTGTGCTCTGTAATTACTTGAATTATTTATATAACTTGTAGAAGTACCCTCTGAAGCAAAGGTCGGATCCATTCTTTTCCATCCGCCGTTATAAACTTCTACCCAAGCATGTAGACCTTGTGGTGTATTTCCCGCAACGACTCTGCACGGTATTTTCTGACTTCTGCACATAGCAGCCATCAAAGTCGCATAATCAAAGCAGATCCCTCTTTTTGAATTGAAAGTTGATCCTACACTTGGAATATAACCGTTTGCCACATTTGCTGCTTTGTTGTGGTCGTATTTGACATTTTTAATTATATAATTATAGATGGCATTTATCTTTTGAGTATTATTTGTAGTTCCCCTTGTCAGTTCCGCCGCATATTTAACCGCATTAGTTCCAGAATAATAATTTACTATTTGGTTGGGTCTGATAAAAGCAGCTGTCGCTGAGATACTTGTGCTTATATTTTTAGAAATTATAGGTGTATATGTATTTCCCGAAACATTTTCATAAACTACAACAGAATAATTTCCACTTCCCTGTGAAAGAGGAAAAGCTTCATAACTCCCGTAATTTCTTGTTATAAACTGGTGTCGTCGAAAGCCTGAGCTCGAATTCTGTATCAAAGTTTTAACCTTTGGGTTACTGCCGCTGTATCTGAGCATTACATAACCGGAATTTGCGTTTGAATAATCTAAAATCGCCGAATCTGTTGAACTCGTTGATTTTCCCGAAGCGCTATTTGCGACAATATAGGGAGGATAATATGTATTAGATTTAGGTTTTGATGAAGAATTACTTTTTGAATTTGATGAACCGGAACCGCCCGAGCTTGATTTTTTAGAAATATTTTCATTTGAAACTCCGGCTTCAGTTTTTCCTTTTTCAAGATCTGATTTTTCAGCTTGATGTTTCTTATGATTCCCATACATATCAACAATCAAAGCACCTGCATTACCGTTTTGTTTTTTCTTTGATATATTAAATTGGAGAAAAATTAACCCCGTAATAGTTAAAACGAGGCAAATTACAATTATTGCAATTTTCTTTTTCTTTTTAATCATGTTGATATTTTATCATAAAAATTTGTTTGTTGCTATTATCAGATAGTAGAAGCACCCGGGATTTATAATCCCGGGCTACCGGGTGGGAAAAATCACGGTAGCTGTTACGATGTTCCACGGTGCGCATCCTCCACACCGTAGCGGGTGATTATCAACCGCCCGTTGTCTGACTTGTCATCAAATTATTGTATATATTTTTATTTTTTGATACAATTAATTTTGATAATTTGGAGGAAAATATGGATATCATAGGCTTCGACAGCGACAAATATATTAAATTACAATCTAAGGAAATCCGCGAAAGGATTAATTCTTTCGGAGATAAACTTTATCTTGAATTTGGCGGAAAACTTTTTGATGATTATCACGCATCTCGGGTTTTACCCGGGTTTCATCCCGATATTAAAATAAAAATGCTCTCCGCCCTGCGCGATGAAATGGAAATTATCATCGTTATTAATTCAACGGATATAGAAAAAAACAAACTCCGAGAAGATTTAGGCATAACTTACGATTTAGATGTGCTTAGATTAATAGATTCTTTCAGAGGTTATAAACTTAGAGTGTCCTCCGTTGTTTTGACAAGATTCAACGATCAACCCGCTGTCATAAACTTTAAAAAGCGACTTGAAAACTTGGGAATAAAGGTCTACAAGCACTATAATATTGACGGATATCCTTATAATCTCAAGAAAGTTATCAGCAAAGACGGACTCGGCAAAAATGAATATATTGAAACAACTTCGTCTTTGGTTGTTGTTACCGCTCCGGGACCCGGAAGCGGGAAAATGGCGACCTGTCTTTCTCAGATGTATCAAGACAATCTTCGCGGAATAAAATCGGGATACGCAAAGTTTGAAACCTTCCCCGTTTGGAATTTACCGTTAAATCATCCTGTCAATCTTGCTTATGAAGCGGCAACGGCAGATCTCAACGATGTAAATGCCATTGATCCGTTTCATCTTGAAGCCTATGATGTTAAAGCTGTAAACTACAATCGTGATATTGAAGTTTTCCCGGTATTAAAATCTATTTTTGAATCTATAATGGGACAATGCCACTATAAATCACCGACCGATATGGGTGTAAATATGGCAGGTTACTGCATAACAGACAATGATGTTGTTGAAAAGTCCGCAAAGCAGGAAATAATAAGAAGATATTACAGCTCACTTGTCGAAAAGAAAAAAGGACTGTCTTCAGAAGAGGAAATCTACAGACTCGAACTCTTAATGGAAAAAGCCGGTGTCAGCGATTTAGACAGACCGGTTATTGAATCTGCGCAAAAAAAAGAAAAGGAAACCGGCGCTTCCGCTTTGGCAATTGAAGTTGCAGAAAATAAAATTGTTGTCGGTAAAACTTCCGAGCTCATGACTCCCACATGTGCGGCAATTTTAAATGCTCTCAAAGTTTTGTCGGGCATTGATGATCATATTCATCTGATAGACCCAAAAGTTATAGAGCCTATTCAAAAATTAAAGAGCAATAATCTTCATTCCGAAAGTCCACGCCTTCATGTAAACGAAATGTTGATTGCCCTTGCAATTTCGGCTGTAAGTGACACAGATGCATCTAAAGCCTTCAATATTCTTTCAGAACTTAAAGGTTGCGAAGCTCATTCAACGGTTATTCTTTCATCAACCGAAACTTTGGTTTTGAAAAAATTGGGAATCAACATTACCTTTGACCCTAAGTATGAAACTCAGAGATTTTTTATGAAATAATGGAAACTAAAATTATATTATCAAATAAAAAAAATGAATATTTGAGTGTCTTAGAATCTCAGTTTAACGATTCTAAAATTTTAGTGATTTCCGATAAAAAAGTTGACTCCATATATAAAGATTATTTTCCATATAATAATCTTGTCTTAGATTGCGGAGAAAAAATCAAAGATTATTCAAATGTTGAGAAAGTCTT
Organism: uncultured Oscillospiraceae bacterium; assembly: GCA_902489335.1. Classification (GTDB taxonomy): domain Bacteria; phylum Bacillota; class Clostridia; order Oscillospirales; family Acutalibacteraceae; genus JAUNLX01. Next base: position 11,854 of record CABTZO010000024.1, read on the forward strand.
GAAATTCTTTGCAAAAAATAATCTCCGAAAATCAGATGTTGTTATTGCTTTTGGCGGTGGAGCCACAACGGACTTGGTAGGTTTTTGTTGCAGTATTTACAAAAGAGGAATAAACCTCATAAATTATCCGACGACCCTGCTTTCAATGGTTGATGCTTCGATCGGAGGAAAAAATGCTGTAAATTTATTTGACATAAAAAATTGTGTGGGTGGGTTTTTACAGCCTGCCTTTGTTTTTATCGATAAAACTTTTCTTAAAACTTTAAACGAAAAAGAATACAAAAGCGGAATCGGAGAAATAATAAAATATGCTGTTTTGGGCGCAGAAAATCTATACCATCTCCTTGATAATCCAAAAGATAACATAGATGAAATTATTTCTTCCTGCGTTGAATATAAAACAAAAATAACTAAAAAAGATCCATACGATCTTGGAATTCGTCATCTGTTAAACTTAGGTCATACCTTCGGCCATGCAATTGAATCCTTTGAAAATTTCGAGTTTTCGCATGGAGAAGCGGTTGTATCGGGTATTTTCAAAATTTCAAAGTTTTCTCTGTATGAAAATTTGATTTCGGAAGAAGAATTCCAAAAAATTAATGAACTTATTAAAAAACTAAACTTTCAGGATAAAGAATATAAAATTTCCGACTTATTTTTATATATTAAAGACGACAAGAAAATAAGTTCGAATAAAATTAACCTTGTTTTGCCGATAAAAAAAGATAAATGTATAATTAAAGAATATGAACTTGAAAAATTTTATGAGGTAGCAAAATGTATTTAGCTTTCACAAAAAATTTTAACGGGCAAATAATCGCACCTTCATCTAAGTCCGAAACATTGAGATATCTTTTTTTATCTGTCTTGCAAAACGAACAGAAAATAATTTATTGTAATAATCCCTGCGATGATGTTTTGAATGCGATTAATTGTTTAAGAGAACTCGGTATTGAAACAACCGTCACAAAAACACAGATAAAAATTTCCCCGAATACAGCGTTTGATTCACAGAGAATATATAATATAAATCCCGGCGACAGCGCCTTTGCATACAGATTTTTCTTGCTTTTCTGTGGCTTTTTTGGCCTTCGTGCAGTTTTCAATTTAAGCGAAAGTTTAATGGCAAGACCTACAGACGATATTGAAAAAATCTTTAAGGATAACAATATTAAATTTGAAAAAAAATATAATCTCTTTGTCCTTCAAGGCGGAAAAATAAAAGAGAAAAATTTCTGTTTTGATAAGGCTTTCACCTCTCAGACGATATCTTCACTTTTAATTTTACAGACCTACTTTGAAGACATAAAAATCAACTACGCCGGAATAGATAACCTTTATATAGACCTTACGTTAGATATAATACAAAAATCAAAGCAAAGTAACGAATATTATCCATGCGGAGATTATTCTTCGGCAAATTATTTTATGATTATGGCTGCACTTAACGGAGAAGTTTCTTTTTCAAATTTAGATATGAACTCAAAACAACCAGATAAGAAAATATTAGACATTCTAAAAGACTATGGTGCAAAGATTAAATATGAAAACGAAATTTTAACCGTTTCAAAGGCAGAACATCCAAATGCTTTAACACTCGATATTGATAATTGTATCGATCTGTTTCCAAGTCTTGTAATGCTTTTTGCCTTTACAAATGGAGTGTCGACGATAAAAAATATATCGAGAGCAAAAATCAAAGAAATAGACCGGGTTTTATCAATGACAAAAGCACTCGATGATTTCAAAATAAAATATACATTACAAGAAAATGATTTAATAATCTACGGCAATGAAAAAATTGATGGTAAACAGTTTGAACTCAATACTTTTTTAGACCACAGAACTGCGATGTCGTTTTTCATTCCGACTGTTTTTTATAAGTATATAATTTTAGATGATATAGACTGCATAAAAAAATCATATTATAATTTCAGCCTTGATTTTCACAATTGTAAAGGAGAATTACTTGCCAAATTATAAATTAGATAATTTGAGTTTGGAAATTATCGGTCAGTCACACAGCAAAAAGATAATCGGAACATTAAAGGGACTTAAATCGGGTGAAAAAGTAAATTTAGATATTTTAAAAACCTGCGTTTTACGAAGATCAGCGGGCAATTATGATAATTCTCTCGTTACAAGTCGAATTGAAGACGATGATTTTAAAATAATTTCCGGAATAAAAGACGGAAAAACAACCGGCGATGACTTGATAATAGAATTCGAAAACAAAAATTTTAATAATTCGGAATATGAAAATATATCTTATCTTCCTCGTCCCTCTCACTCTGACTATGTAAGTTTCCTAAAATACGGAAAAATTATGCCCGGAGGAGGAGAATTTTCCGGAAGAATGACTGCTCCTTTGAATATATTGGGAGCAGTATGTAAAAGCATATTGGAAAATAAAAATATAAAAATTAAAAGCGATATCATTCAAGTCGGAAATATTAAGGGCGAGAATTTAAACGAATATATGATTGAACAAATAAAAAAAGCAAAATCACAGAAAGATTCAATCGGTGCCGTTGTACGAACTACGATATCGGAAATTTTCCCCTGTCTGGGAAGTCCTATTTTTGGCAGTGTCGAGAGTAAAATTTCAAGTCTTATTTTTTCAATTCCCGGAGTTAAGGGAATTGAATTTGGCAAAGGCTTTGGCGCCGCTACTCTTTATGGCAGTGAATATAACGATGAACTTGAATTTAAAGTTGGTAAAATCAGAACAAAGACCAACAATGACGGCGGAATAAACGGTGGTATTACAAACGGTGAAGACATAGTTTTTGATGTTGTCTTCAAACCGACACCATCCATTGAAAAAAAACAAATGACAGTAAACTTAGAAAAAATGCAAAATGAAGAAATAGAAATTTTAGGTCGACACGACCCCTGCATTGCAGTGCGCGGAGCCGTTGTTGTTGAAACTGTTACCGCAATTGTCATATATGATTTAATTTTGGGTGAGAATAAATGAATGGATTGATAGGTCAAAATATAGGATATTCTCTTTCAAAACAGATATATAACTTAAACAAAATTGAATATGATATTTATGATGTCGATGAACAAACGGCAAGAGGTTTGATTTTATCGTTAAATGAAAATGAATTTTTGAATATAACAACGCCCTATAAAAAACTCGCCTTTGATCTATGCGAAATAAAAGATGAAGTCGCAAAAACAACCGGAAATATAAATTTAATTCTAAAGAAAGACGGCTTATTAAAGGGATATAACACCGACTTTCACGGACTTGAAG
>CABTZO010000025.1 GCA_902489335.1 uncultured Oscillospiraceae bacterium
AAAAAAATAAATCGAGAAGAGAGGGCCATAAGGCAGGAGCAAAAGTTTTTGAAGATATAACAAGATACTGCGCCAAAATAGGTATTGACTATATCACTTTTTACGCTTTTTCTACAGAAAATTGGAAAAGGCCTTTGAAAGAAGTCAATTTTCTTATGAATCTTTTTGATAATGAACTTACAAGGGCACTTAAAACAAAAAAGCAAAACGAAAAAGACGGTATCTGTATGAACTTCATAGGTGATATTGATTCTCTTCCAAAAACTTTGCAAACACTTATAAATAAAACTAAATCTGAAAAAAAAGAAACAACGAGAACTGTTTCAACGATTGCCATTAACTACGGTTCACAGCAGGAAATTCTAAACGCGACAAAGCAAATCCATAAAGATATCTCAAACGAAAAAATTAACGTTGATAATTTTGAAGCTGCTGATTTTAACAAATACCTTTATACTGCTCAAATGCCGCCGGTAGATCTGATGATCAGAACCGGAGGTGAAAAGCGACTTTCAAATTTTCTGCTTTGGCAATCAGCTTATGCGGAGCTATATTTTACGGATGTATATTGGCCTGATTTTTCAACTGACGAACTTGATAAAGCAATAATTTCTTACGCAAACAGGAACAGACGTTTTGGAGATGTCAAGGAGGATAAATTTGAAAGTTAGAATAATATCCGGAATTGTTGTGGCGGCAGTTCTGATTATTGCTTGGTGGTTTTTAGAGACACCTATTTTTGGGCTACTGATGGCGCTGCTTGCTGCCGGAGCCTGTTTTGAAATATTAAAAATAACCGGTGTAAAAGCAAAAGCTTTTAAAATTTTTTGTATAATTTTTGCGGCTTTTTTACCGCTTTTAATCGAATATGGTCATAAAATCCCAGTGGGTATCATAATCATGACCTATGTTATTTGTCTTTTTGTTTTTTATTTAGCCGATTATAAAAAAATAACATTCTATGATTTTGCAACGTCAATAGTGGCTTCGATTGTTATACCGGCAGCTTTTTCAACTTTGATTTTGATTTCTGATTTATACAAAATGTATCCGGATATTACAATTAAGCACTGTAAATATTTAATTTGGTATATAGGATCAACAGCTTTATTTACCGATGTTTTCGCCTATTTTTCAGGCTATTTCTTCGGCAAACATAAAATGTCACCTCAAATTAGTCCTAAAAAGACAATAGAGGGTGCAATCGGAGGAATAATTATACCGATTGGTTTAAATATTCTTTTTTATTATTTGTTTTCAAACTTTTATTTTGATAAACCTTTTGTACTTCCACTTTATTTTATTCTTATTTTATCAGTAGTAATTTCGGTCGGAGGAATAATGGGCGATTTGATTTCTTCTCTTATAAAAAGAAATTTCAATGTTAAAGACTATTCGAATTTAATACCGGGACATGGAGGTATAATGGACAGATTTGACAGTCTCTTATTTGTATTCCCGGTTTCATACATAATTATCACTATTTTTAAGATTTATAGATAAGGAGAAATATGGTTTACGATTTGACAATCTTAGGTTCTACCGGCTCAATCGGAACAAAGGCAGTAGAAGTATGTAAGAAACATAATATTAGAGTGCATGCCCTTACTGCTTCTGTAAATTATAAGCTTTTGGAAGAACAGGCAAGATTTTTTAAACCGGAGAGAGTAGCGTTATTATCTGAAACAGCGGCAAAGGAGCTGAAATTAAAGCTGGCAGACACAAGCACCGAAGTTCTGTGCGGGTTTGACGGAATTAGTGAATGTGCCGTTTCATTCGAAAGTAGCACCGTTCTCAATTCTCTTGTCGGAATGGCAGGCCTTGTTCCGACTTTGGATGCTATCGAATCAGGAAAAGATATTGCACTTGCAAATAAGGAAACTATGGTTGCAGGCGGAAATCTTGTTAAAAAAGCGGCTTTTGAAAATAATGTGAAAATTTATCCTGTTGACACTGAACACAGTGCAATTTATCAATGCCTTTTAAGCAAGGGCCCGAATTCCAAACCTCGCAAATTGATTTTAACTGCTTCCGGTGGACCGTTCTTTGGAAAAACGCGCGATGAACTCGAAAAGGTTACCGCAAATGAAGCTTTAATTCATCCTAATTGGTCTATGGGAGAAAAAATAACAATAGACAGCGCTACTATGATGAACAAAGGTTTGGAAATTATTGAAGCGGTTCATCTCTTTGATATTGATGAATCTAAAATAGAAGTTCTCATCCATCCCCAAAGTATTGTTCACTCTATGGTTGAATTCTGTGATGGTGCTATCATGGCGCAGCTTGGCGTTGTTGACACGGCTATTGCTATTCAATATTCATTAACGACCCCGGAGAGAAAAGATCCAATCAATGAATTTCTCACCTATGAAAAGATTAAAAAACTTGAATTCTTCAAGCCTGACACCGATACTTTTGATGCGATAGATATTTGCAGAGAATCGATTAGGCGTGGCGGATTATATCCCGCAAGTTTAAATGCGGCAAATGAAGTTGCAAATTTATATTTTAGACAGAATAAAATTTCCTTTACTGAAATATCAACTCTTTCAGCAAGTGCCATGGATAAAACCGAAAACATTGAAGATTTTAAATTACTTGATGTTTTGACGGCCGACAGAAAAGCAAGAGAATTTGTAAAAGAAGAAGTAGAAAAGAGTTTATGATAATACTTATAATATTATTTTTTGGGCTTTTAATTTTTATTCACGAGTTAGGACACTTTATTTTTGCAAGAATTTTCAAAGTTAAAATAAATGAGTTTTCGATAGGTATGGGCCCAAAATTGTTCTCTAAGACAAAGAACGAAACAAAATACTCGCTCAGACTTTTACCGATTGGCGGATTTGTTTCGATGAAAGGTGAAAATTATTCTCCTGAAAACACAGACGATGAAGGCTCTTTTAATTCTCTATATCCTTATAAAAAGGCGATAATTCTTGTTGCGGGCGCGCTTGTAAATATTGTATTCGGCTTTATTATTATGGTGATTGCTGTTTCTCAAACCCCGACACTTCTTTCAACAACTATCAGCTCTGTTGACAAGAATCTTGCTGTTCAGGGGCTCCAAAAGGGCGATAAAATAATAGAAATTAATAATAATAAAATTTATGACTATATGGACATCAACTTTTTTTTGTCTTTAGATAAAGATAAAATTGTTGATATGAAAGTTATAAGAAACGGAAAACAGCAAAATCTTGAGTCAGTAGACTTAAATTCGTCCTCGGCAAATTTTGAAAAACTTGAAAAATCTGCACCTAATGTTTTTAAAAAAGGATTTCATAATTCAATTTCTGTGATAAGAGTTGTATTTGCAAGTTTACAAAAAATGATAACAGGGGATATCGGAATTGATAATCTCGCCGGTCCCATCGGAACTATTGATGTCTTAGGTTCGGCAGCAAAATCTGCAAAAAAGACAAGAAATTTTAGCGGACTTTTATTCTTTCTTGCTTTAATTTCGATAAACATAGGCGTTTTCAACTTATTGCCTATTCCGGGGCTTGACGGTGGGAGATTACTATTTGTAGTTATAGAGGGAATAAGAAGAAAACCTGTAAGTCTTAAAGCTCAAGCAATCTTTAATTCTATTGGAATGCTTATTTTATTTGGCCTTATATTTTTAGTGACGGCAAATGATTTGATGAGAATTTTTAAAGGATAGGAATACTATATTGAATAGACGAAAAACCAAAGAAGTAAAAATTGGTAACATTAAAATAGGAAATGATAATCCTATTGCTGTGCAATCTATGTTAAACATTCCCGCAAACGATGTTGAGGGAAATATAAACCAAGCATTAGCTTTGGAAAAAGCGGGCTGCGAAATTTTAAGAGTTGCTGTTCCCGATTTAGAAGATGTTAGACTTGTAAGCAGTATTAAAGAAAAAATAAAAATTCCGCTTGTTGCAGATATTCATTTTGATTATAGAATAGCAATTGAATGTATCAAGGCAGGGGTTGATAAAATCAGAATAAATCCCGGTAATATAGGCGGAAAAGAAAAAATAAATGCTGTTGTAAGTGCCTGTAAGGATAAAGAAATACCAATCAGAATCGGAGTCAATTCAGGGTCTTTGGAAAAGGATTTACTCGAAAAATATGGGTCACCGACTGCAGAAGCTCTTGTTGAATCTGCTTTCAGACACATTAAACTATTGGAATCCGAAAATTTTTATAACATTGTTGTTTCCATTAAATCTTCCGATGTTAAGACGGCAGTTGAAAGTTACAGATTAATTTCTTCACTCTGCGATTATCCGCTTCATCTTGGTATTACAGAAAGTGGTACATACAATATGGGAATTATTAAATCATCTGTTGGAATAGGGTCTCTTTTGCTTGACGGAATAGGAGACACGATAAGAGTTTCTTTGACCGATAATCCCGTTTCAGAAGTTGAAGCCGGAATTTCAATTCTTTCAACCTTGGGACTTAGAAACGACACACCAACTTTGATTTCCTGCCCTACCTGTGGAAGGACAAAAATTGATTTAATAAAAATTGCCAATGAAGTTGAAAAAAGACTCAAAGAAATTAAAAAACCAATAAAAGTAGCAGTTATGGGTTGTGTGGTAAACGGTCCGGGAGAAGCAAAGGGCGCCGATATAGGCATTGCAGGCGGAGATAAATGTGTAATGCTATTCAAAGACGGAAAGATTCTGAGAAAAGTTCCAAGTGAAGACGCAGTGGACGAGTTGTTTAAAGAAATAGAGAGGATATTAAAAATTGAAAAGACTCATTGACATTTTTGCCGGTGTTCTAAACAATCATTATAGTAATCAATTAAAAAATGCAATTGTAGATAAACTTGATGCTGATCGAGAAAAAAACATTTTTTTAATAAAAATAAAATCGGAAGAATCAATTTCCGAAGCAGAAATTGAAAACTTTAAGGAAGAACTTATTACGACCTTTAATTTGACTGATGCAAAAGTTGAATATACTCAGATAAAAGATGTTAAACCCGTCAAGCATCAAATGATTGAGGGATTTCCCATATATTTTGAAACAAGACGTGTTTTATATGGCAGAACTATTACGAAAAAGCCTCGCCGTATCATCGATCTTTCAATAGATATGGGAAAGACGGTTTGTTATGGGAAGGTTTTCAACATTGATATAAAGGAAACTCGTGACGGAAAATCGGAAATAATAACATTTTTAATCTTTGATAAAAGTGCTGCCTACGCTGTTAAAGTTTTTGACAGTAAATTAAAAACAAAGGTTTTGACTGAAGAACTTAAAGAAGGAATGTATGTTCTTTTATCCGGCACAATTAAAAATGACAAATATTATTCCGACTATGTAATAGAGGCAGATAGTATTTCCTCTGTAAAAATTGAAGAAAAATCTGATGCCGCAAAAGACAAAAGAGTTGAACTTCATCTCCATACAAATATGTCTGCGCTTGACGGAATGTCCGAAGTCGGAGAACTTATTAAAAGAGCTTCAGAATACGGTCATGAAGCGATGGCAATCACAGATCATGGTGTGGTTCAGTCTTTTCCCGACGCTTACCAAATAGGTAAAGAGCTGGGAGTTAAAATCATCTATGGTGTTGAAGCATATTTCTTTGATAATATTATCTTTGAAAACGGAGAGAAAAAAATTCTTTCTTGGGACGAATGTTTAGAAAGACTAAGGTCTAAAAATCGTGACCTAAAGCAAAGATCTTATCATCAAATTATTTTAGTTAAAAATGAAGAAGGTCTCAGAAATCTATATAAGCTTATTTCATATTCACATATAAACAATTTTTATAAAAGGCCGACAATCTTAAGAAGTCTTTTAGAAGAAAACAGAGAGGGACTTATTATCGGATCTGCTTGCGAAGCGGGTGAACTTTATCGTGCTGTTTTTGACAGAAAAATTATGCAAAAATCCGGGGAATCTGAAAATGAAATAAAAGATCAGACCGAAAAGATATTGAATATCGCAAGTTTTTATGATTATGTTGAAATACAGCCGCTCGGAAATAATTATTATATGGTAAGAAATAATTCCCTTACAATTGATGAATTAAAGGATATAAACCGAGAAATTTACGATATTTCAAAACAAATCGGTGTTCCTTGTGTGGCAACGGGGGATGTTCATTTTCTGAATGAAGAAGACGCAAAATACAGAGCAATCATAATGTGTGGAAGCAAGTTTTCAGACTATGACAACCAGCCGCCACTTTACTATAAGTCAACAGAGGAAATGCTTTCGGATTTTGACTACCTTGGCGAAGAAATCGCAAAGGAAGTTGTTGTAACAAACACTCAAAAAGTATCTGATATGATAAAGAACATTAAGCCGATACCGGATGGCTCTTACACTCCTGTAATTGAAGGAGCCGAAGAAGAACTTAAAGTTCTTTGTTATAAAAATGCGAAAGAATTATACGGTGAAAATTTACCGGAATATGTTCAAACTCGTCTTGAAAAAGAGCTGAAGTCAATTATAAAAAATGGTTTTGCGGTTTTATATATAATCGCAAATAAACTTGTCAAAAACTCTGAAGAACATGGTTATTATGTGGCTTCTCGAGGTTCTGTCGGCTCATCTTTTGTAGCAACTGTTGCGGGAATTTCTGAAGTCAACCCCTTGGCACCACATTATAGATGCCCTAAATGTAAATACAGCGAATTTTTCTTGAATAGTGAAGTCGGTTCCGGATATGATCTTCCCAAGAAAAATTGTCCTGAATGTGGAACACCTCTAAATAGAGACGGACAAGATATTCCTTTTGAGACATTTTTAGGATTTAACGGAGAAAAAGCACCGGATATTGATTTGAATTTTTCCGGAGAATATCAAGAAAAGGCTCATAAATATACTATTGAACTCTTTGGTAAAGAACACGTTTTCAAAGCGGGAACCATCAGCACACTGCAGTCAAAAATGGCTTTCGGATATGTAATGAAATATCTCGAAGAAAATGGCGAAATCTGCAATAAAGCTGAAATAGAACGTCTTGTTAAGGGCTGTACCGGTATTAAAAAAACAACGGGACAGCACCCCGGCGGCATGGTTATTATTCCCTCAAACCATGAAGTATTTGATTTTACACCGGTTCAATATCCTGCAGATGATAAAAACAAAGAGATGATGACAACTCATTATGATTATCATAAACTTGAAGAAACGATATTAAAACTTGACAATTTGGGACATGATGTTCCGACTATGTATAAACATCTTGAAGATTTAACCGGACTTTCGGTTATGGATATTGACATAAGCGATCCAAAAATTATGCAGATGTTTGAAACTTCTCTTGCAATCGGTGTCAATCCGGATGATATTGACTGCGATACGGCCTTACTTACAATTCCTGAATTTCAAACGCCTTTTGTAACGGGAATGCTTAAAGAAGCGAAGCCTCGTACTTTTGCCGACCTACTTCAAATTTCGGGACTATCTCATGGCACTGATGTTTGGAATAATAACGCAAGAGATTTGATAAACAACAAAACCTGCACAATTTCAGAAGTTATCGGAACGCGTGACAGCATAATGCTTTATCTTATGGATAAAGGGGTAGACAGTGCTCTTGCATTCAAAATTATGGAAATTGTCAGGAAAGGAAAAGCAACCCAAAAATTGACCGAGGAAATGGTCGCAGAGATGAAAAAACACGATGTGCCGGATTGGTATATTGATTCCTGTTATAAGATAAAATATATGTTCCCTAAAGCTCACGCCGCAGCTTATGTAAGTGCATCTTTAAGGCTTTGTTGGTTTAAATATTATAAACCGCTTGAATATTATGCCGTTTATATGACTGTCAAAGGCGGCGATATGGATGCAGAGCTTTTCGATTTGAATCTGAATGAATTAAAGAACAGACTTCAGAAAATGAAATCAGAATTAGTTCGTTCAGCAAAACAACCTAATAATAAAGAAAAAGATAAATATCTTGCTCTACAAGTTCTAATTGAAATGAAATCGCGTGGAATCGAATTTGCAAAAATAGATCTATATAAATCAGACAGTACAAGATATTTAATAGATGAAGGTAAAATAAGACCTGCACTTTGCTCAGTTAAGGGACTTGGCGAAAAAGCAGCTAAAAATGTTGTGCAAGTAAGAGAAGAAAGTCCTTTTTCTTCAAAAGAAGATTTGAAGCAAAGGGGAAAGCTCAGCGAAACTGTAATAGATGTTCTTACAAAAATAGGCACACTCGATGGTGTGCCTGAACGAGACCAAATGTCTTTCTTTGATATTTAATTATAACCATTGATGTATAACTTCGGGATTAGCAAAGATTTCATCCAGATGTTTTATAAAAGGCATAACATCATGTGCATCAAGAGCCTTATGATCAAAAGATATGCAAAACGGAAGAACAGATTCTACAACAATTTCGTTATCTTTATTGACAACAGGCTCTTTTCCTATACTTGCAATACCTATAGCCACTGTCTGTGGCGGAATCACTTCAAGCAAGGTGCATTCTCCTCGCCAGTCTTTATATAAAGATCCGATGTTGGAAATAGTGATCGTCCCTTGCTCTATATCTTTCATCGTAAGTCTTTCAGATTCGGGAATACTCAGGTATTCCTTTTTTTCTTTGCCTGTAAGTCTTGATATTTTGCTTTCTCCAAAATGCGCGCCGATAAGTCGGCCTAGGGTTTTGCGAATTTCGCCCTTTAAGAATTTACCGACTGTATTATCAAGTGAAACTTCAAACAAAACTTCGTTTAAATTAGAGTTTTCGCCACGCTTGATAATGTCTTCGATAGTTTCCTTTATTTCAGTCATAGATTTGTTACCGACATCTTTGACGTTAAAACTCATCATAACATCGTTTGGCAGAGACATTGGCATTGTTACGTTTATTTCATTATATAACATAAGTTTTCCGTGAACTGTGCGTCTGTCAAATTCCAAATGTGAATTCATAAGAGGAGCTTTTTTTAAACCCTCGGATATTATTTTAAGTAAAGCAGTATTCACAGTGATTTTGTCATCGGCTGATCGAGATTCATTTATCTTTTTTAGTTCTGCTAAAAATTTTGTGATTATCGGTTTATATGTCATGCAAGAATGAGGAATTTCATCCCAACTTTCTAAAGTCATGTTTGCAACGACTTTTCTTTCCATGCCGAAGTGTATTACGTCGGTGGGGATAAGATCTGACATAGCTTTGTGTTTTATTGACATAATATTTCTCCTTTGTCTTTTAAATTACGACGTTATAATCGGTAAAATGTGCCCGTTATATGCAAGTTTTGTTTCCATACATTGCCATAATAATATCAATGAGTAAATCATTGATATATAATTACAATTATATAATAAAAATGAATTGTTAACAATGTAAATAGGTGGGCAAATTTTTGATTGAAGACCGTTGAAAGATTTTTTGCGGTAGCCGGGGATTATCAATCCCCGGTGCGTTAGTTTATCAGTAAATTAAATAATTTAATCAAAAAATAGTAATCGGATGAGTGATTATATCGAGCCTTAGGATATCTTTTTAATCAATATAATATAATCTTTAGTTTATAAAATATAATTTTGTGATATAATCGTGAAAGCAAATTTTTGGAGGATGATTATGGATAACCGAGTAGCAACTTTGGGGATAATCGTTGAAGATGAAAAAAGTATCGTAAAATTAAACGATATTCTGCATGAATACAGAGACATCATTATCAGCAGAATGGGCGTTCCATATGACAAAAGGAATATAAATATAATTTGCCTTATTGTTGATGGTAATTCAGACAGAATAAACAGCCTTTCAGGTAAGCTTGGAGCAACGCAGGGACTTGCCTCTAAAGTTTGCTATTTCCAACTCGGATAAACAAATTGGAACTTATTGATAAACTTTTCAGTACTCAAAATCTTGAAGATTCTGAGTTTAAAATGCTTTTAGAACTTAAAGACAAAAATAAAATAAAAAATTTGCTTAAAAAAGCCGATGCCAAAAGACGCGAAATTTATGGCGATGAAATTTATATTCGAGGCTTAATCGAGATTTCAAATTTTTGTAAAAATGATTGTCTATACTGTGGAATCAGAAAGAGCAACAATAAAGTCAGTCGCTATAGATTAAATAAAGAAGAAATAATTTTTTCCGCAACTCATGCATATAATTTAGGATTTAGAACTTTTGTCATTCAAGGCGGAGAAGATAACTATTTTTCTGATGATATTTTAATTGAAATCTTGACTTCGCTTAAATCAGAGTTTGATGATATAGCAATAACTTTGTCTTTAGGGGAAAGAAGTGAAGAAAGTTATCAAAAACTTTATGATGCGGGAGCAAACAGATATCTTTTAAGACACGAAACCGCGACTAAATCGCATTATGAAAAACTGCATCCGAAAAAAATGAGCTATGAAAACAGAATGAAGTGTTTACATAAGCTAAGAAAAATAGGATATCAAACGGGCTGCGGTGTAATGATTGGTTCTCCGTATCAAACAACAGAAAATCTTTTGTCTGATATTAGATTTATTCAAAATTTCCGACCACACATGGTTGGCATCGGACCGTATTTGCCACATAAACAGACTCCGTTTGCAAATATGAGTGCGCCGGAACCGAACTTGGTTTTAATATTTTTGGCTATAGTGAGGCTGATCTTGCCCGAAGTTTTACTGCCGGCAACAACCGCTCTTTTTACAATGGGCGCGGGCTTTGAAGGGCTTTGTGGGGGATGTAATGTAATTATGCCAAACATCTCTCCGGATAAGGCAAATGATAAATATCTGCTCTATGACAACAAGGCAAAACTCAAGGCTGACAAAGAGTTCTTAATTGACTTGGAAGAAAAAGTCAAAAAATTAGGATACAAAATCGCCATATCAAAAGGCGATTCAAAATTATCTGATGAGTAAGGTTTACTGACTCAAAAGAGAGGAGAAAAAATGTATAATCCAAAATCGAAAAATGCAACAGAATTTATTGACGACAAAGAGGTGCGTGACGCAATTGCCTATGCCGACGATCATAAAAATGACGTTGAGCTGATAGACAAAATTTTAGAAAAAGCAAGAAAAAGAAAGGGTTTAAATTATCGCGAGGCTTCTGTTTTACTGGCATGCGAAAACGAAGAAAAGAACAAAGAAATTTTAGACCTTGCAAAACAAATAAAAAAAGATTTTTATGGAAACAGAATTGTTTTGTTTGCTCCGCTTTACTTGTCGAATTACTGCATAAACGGTTGTCTTTATTGTCCATACCATGCTAAAAACAAACATATTTCAAGAAAAAAACTCACCCAAGATGAAATTAAAAAAGAGATAATTGCTTTACAAGATATGGGCCACAAGAGACTTGCGCTTGAAGCGGGAGAAGATCCGGTCCATAACCCAATCGAATATATTTTAGAATCAATAAAAACAATATATGACACTACTCACGACAGAGGAGTTATAAGACGTGTTAATGTAAATATAGCCGCGGAAACAGTTGAGAATTTCAAAAAACTTCATGATGCAGGAATCGGAACTTATGTTCTTTTTCAAGAGACATATAACAAAAAAAGATACGAAGAACTGCATCCGTCGGGTCCGAAAAGCAATTACAGATGGCATACCGAAGCAATGGATCGTGCTATGGAAGCCGGAATTGATGATGTCGGAATAGGTGCATTATTTGGTCTTGATTTATACAGATATGAATTTATCGGTTTACTTATGCATGCCGATCATTTGGAACAGGTCTACGGCGTTGGCCCTCACACTATTAGTGTTCCGAGAGTAAAAAAGGCGGAGGATATAGACCCTGATGCTTTTGACAACGGAATTGATGATGATGTATTTATTAAAATAATAGCTTGCCTTAGAATAGCAGTTCCTTATACCGGAATGATAATCAGCACAAGAGAAAATAAAGAGGTAAGAAGAAAAGCTTTAGGAGCCGGAATCAGTCAGATAAGCGGCGGTTCTAAAACAAGTGTCGGCGGGTACGAAAAAGAAGAAGATAAAGACGATAATTCCGCTCAATTTGATGTAAGCGACCAAAGAACACTTGATGAAGTAGTTTTGTGGCTTATGGAAATCGGATATATTCCGTCTTTCTGTACTGCCTGTTACAGAGCGGGAAGAACAGGGGATAGATTTATGTCTCTTTGTAAGAGCGGACAAATTCAAAACTGCTGTCATCCCAACGCACTCTTGACTTTGGAAGAATATCTTTTAGACTACGCAGGACCTGAGACAAGAAAGGTCGGTCAAAAACTTATAAGAGAAGAAGTAAACAATATTCCCAAGCAAAAAGTAAGAGACTTAGTATTGCAGTATCTTGATCGAATGCAAGACGGTGAAAGAGATTTTCGCTTCTGATTATGGATTTAATGCAAACACCAAATGCAAACAGGTTGCAAATAGGAATCTTTGGCAGTGTAAATACCGGTAAATCAACTCTTTTTAACGCCTTAATCAAGCAAAATTTGAGCGTTGTGTCTGATGTAGAAGGCACGACCACAGACGCCAACAAAAAAGCAATAGAAATTCACGGAATCGGACCCTGTCTGTTCATTGACACTGCGGGTTTTGATGATAATCAAAGTGAAATAGGTAAACTGAGAATCGAAAAAACCTTAGAAGTGGCGAAATCGGTTGATGTAGCAATTATTGTATTTGAAAATGACGACAATCTCGATTTTGAAAATTATGAAAAATGGATTGATTATTTCAATAAAAAACAAGTGCCGATAATTTCTGTGATCGGTAAAACCGATATAAAAGAACCATCTCAAGATAAGCTAAAAAAAATAAAAAAAGTCTTTGAGTTAGAAACAATCCTTTTCAATAAGAACAAAAGTGAATGTATTAAACTTATTGAAAATAAACTTATTCAATATAAATTATCGGAAAAAGAATTTCCCATTACTTCAGATTTTATAAATTCACAAGACACTGTTTTACTTGTTATGCCACAAGATAAAGAGGCCCCAAAAGGTCGACTTATTTTGCCTCAAGTTCAGGTTTTAAGAGAACTTATAGACAGAAACTGCACCGTTATATGTTGCAACCTTTTGAGTCTGGAGAAAACACTTAAAGAATTAAAAAAATCGCCGACTGTTATTATAACGGATTCTAAAGTCATAAAATCCGTGGTTTTGAAAGTACCAAAAGACTCCAAACTTTCAACTTTTTCAATTCTCTTTGCCAAGAGCAAAGGCGATATTAAATATTTTACGGAAAGTGCAAAAGCAATTTCTACACTTAACGACGGAGATAAAATTTTAATTTCGGAGCTTTGCTCTCATGTGCCGATTGAAGAGGATATAGGTAGAGTTAAAATACCAAAGCTATTGGAAAAAAAGACAGGGAAAAAATTGAGTTTTGAAATTGTGTCCGGTGTTGATTTTCCGAATGACTTAAAAAAATATGCGCTTATCATTCAATGTGGAGGCTGTGTAGTAAACAAAAGAACAATAGATGAAAGACTAAAACTTGCCAAATCACAGAACATTCCTTTAACTAATTATGGAGTAGCAATTGCATATTGTACCGATACTTTGGATTTTATAAAATTTTAAAAGTTTGAATTAGTATAAATCTTGCAAAGAATTATACTTTGTGATAAGATAATCAAGCGTTTTATAACACACGCCGAATCTTAAATCTGACGGTGCATGAAAATGTTTAGATTTTATAAGGGTTTGGCGGAGGAAAAAACCGAGAAAATAGGAGGAAAATATGTCAGTAATTTCAATGAAACAATTATTGGAAGCAGGAGTTCACTTCGGTCATCAAACCAGAAGATGGAACCCCAAAATGGATAGATACATTTTTACTCAACGTAATGGTATCTATATTATCGATTTGCAGAAAACAGTAAAGAAGCTTGATGAAGCATACAATTTTGCTAAGCAAATCGCTGAAGACGGCGGAACAATTTTATTTGTAGGAACAAAAAAGCAGGCTTCTGATGCAATCAAAGAGGAAGCTCTCAGATGTGGAATGCCATTTGTTAACGCAAGATGGCTCGGAGGAATGCTTACTAACTTCAAAACAATAAGAAAGAGAATTGCAAGACTCGCTCAACTTAAAGAAATGAGAGAAAACGGAACTTTTGACTTATTGCCTAAAAAAGAAGTTCTTAAATTAAATCTTCAAATTGATAAGCTTGAAAAATTCCTTGGCGGAATTGTAGATATGAAAAAACAACCGGCTGCCATGTTTATTGTAGATCCTAAGAAAGAAAGAATTGCAGTTGCGGAAGCACACAAACTAAATATACCTATTATCGCAATTGTTGATACAAACTGTGATCCGGATGAAATTGATTATGTAATTCCCGGTAATGACGATGCA
>CABTZO010000026.1 GCA_902489335.1 uncultured Oscillospiraceae bacterium
GTTCAAAGAGTTTCCTTTCTTGTCTTTTCCAATGCTCTATTCATCAAATCATCAATATCAAGCTTCTGTTCTTGCCTTATGACTTCTTCTATTTTTGGATTGATTTTAGGATGTGAAGGCGTGAAAACTGTGCAACAATCTTCATACGGTTCACAGGAGATATCAAAAGTTTCTATTTTTTTAGATATATCCGAAATCTCACTTTTATCCATTCCTATGAGCGGTCTCAAAACTGACATATCTGCAACTTCATCGGTTGAGTTGAGTGCTTTCAATGTTTGTGAAGCCACTTGTCCTAAACTTTCGCCCGTTACAAGTGCATGCGACTGTGTCTGTTTGGCAATACACTGTGCGATTCTCATCATAAATCTTCGCATTA
This sequence comes from uncultured Oscillospiraceae bacterium, assembly GCA_902489335.1. GTDB lineage: Bacteria > Bacillota > Clostridia > Oscillospirales > Acutalibacteraceae > JAUNLX01. The sequence goes on from CABTZO010000026.1 coordinate 380, forward strand.
TCAACGTAAAATATTCTTCCTTGCACTTTTCACGAATTTCCTGTTGAATTTCCGTAAAATAAACCAAATAAAGATCAGTATTTCCCAAGTAAACATTCAACTGCGTTAACAGTCTTCGGACCTTATCTTCCGCGGCGGGACTTGTAAACGGAGGAGATGTAAAATGAACTGCATTTAGCTTTAGTCCACGCTTTGCCATAAGATATGCCGCCACCGGACTGTCAATTCCACCGGACAAAAGCAAGGTTGCTTTACCGGAACTTCCAAGCGGAAGGCCACCGGCACCCTTTGTCTGATCCGTATGAATATAAGCTTTGTTTCTTATCTCGACAAAAATAGTTCTGTCGGGATTATTGACATCAACCTTTAGCCTACCGTTTTTTCTCAGAATCGCTCCGCCCATCAATCTTGAAATCTCAGGGGACTTTAATTCAAAATTCTTATCGGATCTCTTACTTTCAACTTTAAAAGTTTTTGCGTTACCAAGCAATTTTACTGCAAGCTCCGCCCCGTCATTCAGTATAAGGTCCATATCTTTCGGAAAAATGTATGATATAGAAAGACACGCTATTCCGTAGACCTTCAAAAGTCTGTCAAAAGCTGAATCTATGTCTACATCAGTTTTTGTAATCACAGTAATTGCAGATTGAGATTTTTTTACTTCAAATTCACCGATTTCTGATATAGATTTCTTTATGTTGTCAACTAATAAATTTTCAAATTTATATCGATTTTTTCCCTTTAAATATAATTCTCCGGGTTTAATTAAAATCATTTTATCCATTTATTTTCCACCATATTTTGAAATTATATTTATAAGCGTATTAACAAAAATCTTTGCTTCGTCTATAGAATTTTCATTCGAAAAACTTAGCCGTATTGCAGACTGTCTGTTGGCTTTTGAAAGACCCATTCCAACAAGCACATGGCTTTCATGGCCTTTTGTGCATGCAGAACCGGAAGACACATATATCTGTTCCATGGAAAGTGCATTTCTCAAAACTTCCGACATGAGTGCGGGAATCGACACATTCAATATATAAGGAGAAGCATCTTTTGGAGAATTAATTTCAACGCCCTTAATCTTTTGCAACTCTTTTCTCAAATACTCATTTATTTGCTTTACCGTGTCATTATCTTTTTTACTTTCCAACACTGCTGTTGCAAATCCCAATATTGAAGGCAAGGCTTCCGTTCCACCACGAAGATTTCGTTCCTGGCCGCCGCCGGTTACCGGAGTCCTTATTGCTTTCGGATTATTAAGATAGAGCGCGCCTATGCCCTTAGGACCGTGAACTTTATGTGCACTCAAGGAAACAGCATCCACATATTTTATCGGGATATTATGTTTTGTAAATCCCTGGACTGAATCACAATGAAAAATTGTGTTTTGGTTTTTTGATTTTACGATTTCAGACGCCTGTTCTATCGGATTAATCGTTCCCGTTTCATTGTTAACCATCATAAAACTGCAAAGCAAGGTTTTTTCATCGATTTGATTTTCCAAATCGAATAAATCTATCTTCCCGGTTTTATCATTTTTAACAAAACGAACTTCAACGCCTAAAAATTCAGCAAGTTTCACAGCCTCAATCACACTTTGGTGCTCAAGCCTGTCTGTAACAATATTTCCTTTTTGTTTAATGCCTCTCAGTGCCGCTCCGATAATTGCTATATTATTAGCTTCGGTTGCCCCCGATGTAAAATAAAGATTATCTGCTTTAACTTGCAAAAAATCTGCAATTTGCTTTCGAGAAGCTTCAAGCAGATTTTTTGAATTATTTCCGATTCTATGTAAAGAGGAAGCATTTGCAAAATCCTCTTCCATAGCTTCTTTTACTACATCGATTACAGATTTTGACGGCTTTGTTGTTGAGGCGTTGTCAAAATAAATCATTTTACTCCTTAGAAGAACACTGATTTCCCGGCAAATCCGGTAAATGCCATTGCTATAATACCCATGTATAAAAACACAATTGCCGTGCCTTTAAAAGAATTCGGGATTCCTTTTTTCTTTTCCAGTCTTACCATTCCCTCATTTATAAAGAATGTAGCTATTATAAACGCAAGACCTGCTCCGAGTCCGGCTCCCACAGAATCTAAAATACCGAATGCTGTCTTTTGACTGATAAACGGAATTGCCAAGACAACCGTATTAAGTGCTGCAATAGAAATTTGCCTATAATACTTTTCCTTTTGCTCTTTTTCCCAACTTGATTTAAAAAGAGCAATTTTAATCATAACTAAAGTTACAAAATATATGGCAATTAAAATTGCGACAAAAATAATTACACTTATGAAAGGCTCTGTGATCTTAAACATAGGAATAAGCAGAAACAATCTTGATATCAGAGCAGTCATTGTAGAAAAATAAGTTATGCTCAAGAAAAAGATACCGAGTTGACCGGGTCTTGCCGCAGTTCTTATTACCTCACTTGAACCAAATCCACCTGAAAATACAAGGTTGTGACTTAATCCTATGTAAAAAAGCGCCGATAAGAAACCAAGGAAAATATTCATTTGGAATCCTTCCTATCCGTATTTGTTTTTCCGATTATTCCTTCGTCTGAGAAGTCAGCACTCCTTTTAAAATCGGAAGCTTTTGGGTCATGAGATCCTCTATTTTCAAGCTTTTGATCTTTTCGTATTTGTCCTCGATCAGTCTCCTGGTATTGCGATTTACTTTTCTGATGTAAATTTCTCTGGCTACTATTGTTGCCACTTGCATCAAAAAGCTTTTTATTTTTGCCTTTCTGAGGACTTTCGGATCGACTGTAACCTCTTCTAGCCTTTCCTCTTTGTCGTCTGATGCTTTTGGCATTTCTGCCGGTTCTACGTTCAGAAAGTCTTTCGCCATTTCGCATCCCTTTGTAAATATTGCTTTGAGTATTTTCATTTTTTTCTCCTTTGTTTTCATATTCTTTTATATTAATATAAGAATCTTCTTTACCGGATTCTTTTATTTTATTATTTTCATCAATTTTTTCCATTGTCGGTTTTGCCCTCTCGGTTACCTTAGATTTAAGGGAACTTCTTGAGTGAACCGTCAATTCCTGTGCATATTCGGGATCAACTCTTCTAAAATAAATTCTCAAAATTGATGCAAGAAAAGCAAGAATGATAAATCCTGTAAAAGGCATAAATGCCGCATTGGAAGACAGGTAACCACCATTGCCCCAAAGATTTCTTATCGCACCGACTATCAAAGCAATGATTGAGTATCCTAAAGATGAAGCAATTGCATTTTTTAGTGCCCCGGAAAATTTTGATTCAACCGCAACTATTTCACACTGCCTTGTTATTACCGGGTTGACCGCAAGTAAGGGGAGATATATTCCGAAATTCGACATTTTTTCAGGTAAATATCTATATATAAGAAACATTACAACCGTAACTATTAACATATTAGTAAAAGCATAGAGCCCATATCTTATCCATTGAGGAAATTTAGAAAAGACAAGAGCTGTTAAAATTTGAGTGAAAATCATCATTATTATCGTGACAGCACTCAAAACCAAAGCACTTTGAACCGAAACGCTCAAAGCTACAATCGGGCAAAGACCGATTGAACCGACTAAAACCGGATTTTTAATAAGTATTTCAGAAAAAAGCTCTGTTCTAAGCTTTCTGCTCTTTTGTTGATTTTTTGATTTTATTTTTTTTCTGCTTGGTTTTTGTTCTTTTATCAACTTTTATTATCTCTCCTTTCTTTTTATTTTTATTTTCAGAAAGAGACATAATTTTAAGTCCGATTCTCTCAAAAACATCAGAGGTGGCGTTCATTAATATTACAACAAAAAACACACCGTCTTCATAATGACCGAGATGTCTAAACAGCATTGTGAGCAATCCGGCAAAGAAGCCATATGCTCCCCGTGCTATTGTGTTTTTGGGCGATGTCACCAAATCAGACAGCATAAAAACAGAACCAAAGAGAACATATCCCGCACTTATTTCCATAATAATTGACATCTTTCTTCCGGTATAAACACGTGGGAACATTATTGCAACAAGAGTAATTGCGAAAAGATAGAAAAAAATGACTGTTAATTGTTCTCTTCTTTTTATTGCAAGATAAATGAAGCATCCGAGGAAAAGAATAATTGCCGTTGTTCCTATGGGACCTGTTATTCTTCCAATCAGGACTTGAACTAAATTCATGGCATCGGGAATAATGGATTTGCCCTGTTTTAACATTCCTGCCAAAGACAGAGCATTGATGTTGTCGGCACCGATTACATCAATCTTTACAAACTCAAAAGCTTTGAAAGTGAAAATGTCCTTACTGTACGCAATGCTCAAGAACGAAAGCCCAACGGCTGCCGGAACAAAAATCAGTTCATCAGAATTTCCAAAAGGAATTTTCCCAATGACAACGGCAAAAAATACACCGATTACAGGCACAAAAAACGGTACCGAAACCGGCATACAAAGGGCAATCATTAGCGAAGTCGCAATTGTTGACAAATCAGGAACTAAGCTTTTCACATTTTTTCTTATAAAAAGATTGACTATACCTTCAAAAAAAATGCCGCTCAAAACGCAAATCAGTAAAATCAAAATTGCGCGTGTTCCGTTAAGATAAACGCCCATGATTGACAGACATGAAAGCATGATTATCATATCCGTCATGTAACTTTTGATATTAAACTTTTTTTCGTCTTCTCTAACCATAATAAATTAAATGCTGTTTTCTTTTAATTTTGAAATTGTCTCTGCAGGATTTTCAGATTTAAAAACAGTGCTGCCTGAAACTACAACATCAGCTCCCGCTTTTGCAACGGTTGCAATATTTTCGGTGTTTATTCCGCCATCGACATTGATAATGGTATTAAGACCAAGTTTATCAGCCTTTTCTCTGACTATCTTGATTTTTTCAACCTGATCTTCCATGAAACTCTGTCCGGAAAATCCCGGTTCAACCGTCATAATAAGAACTAGGTCAACCAGTTCAAGATAAGGCAACAAGTTTTCGATTTTAGTTTTGGGTCTGAGAGTCAAACCCGCTTTACAACCCGAATCTTTTATTTTTTGAATTGTTTGTTTTATATCTGATTTTGATTCTATATGAAAGGTAATATAATCGGCACCGGCTTTTGCAAAATCTTCGATATATTTAATCGGATCTTCAATCATCAAATGAACATCGCTGACAGCCTCTGTCTTGTCTTTCAGGCACTTTATGACAGGCGCGCCAAAAGTTATGTTCGGAACAAAAAGTCCGTCCATAACATCATAGTGGATCCATTCGGCACCGGCATCCCACATTTTTTTGAGTTCTCTGTCTAATTGTGAGAAATCAGCAGATAATACGGAAGGAGAGATTATCATTTTTTACCTCCAAAATTTAATAGAATAATTATAGCAATTGACCGATTAAAAATCAATCAAAGCGACGTGCGATTGATAATCATCCTCTACGGTGGGGTACAGAACACCGTAGAATATCTGCAAACGTTGACAGTGATTCTCCCCCCTCTTTGGTAGCCCGGGATTATTAATCCCGGGTGCCAATTTAGAAATCTTTTCCCGGTAGTGCAGGATTATCAATCCTGCATTCATTATTTAACGTATATATTAAAAAATTGAATCAACAGATACGGAACGGGCGATTTATAAATCGCCCGCTACGGTTTAGAGATTGATTGTCGATTTTTTGCTTGTTCATACTTGGTTTACAATCAAGAATGAATAATGTATAATATTAACAGAAATGTATCATAAATTTACACAAGATAAATAAATTTCACCTTTAATTAAAAGAAAAAATCTTTCCTTTTAATTAGAAAGGAGCAAAAAATGAAAAACTTAACAAAGAAACAAAAAATAACCTATGTAGTAATAACAATAATAATACTTGCTATAATAGGGACAATAATTGGGGTAGTAACACACAAAGCAAAGAAGCCCGAATTGATTGAGTGTAAGGAAACAGAACAACAAATAAAGGAAGAAGAAGCAACAAACGAACTTCCCAAAGACTACAAAGGTGAAGTTGATATTGTAGAGCAAGAAATTACAGAAGAAGTTATTGACGAAAAAACGGGAGAAAAGAAAACCGTTACAAAGAAAGTCATTAAACAAGTTCCGAAAGGAACAAAAGTGCAAGGCGGTAAAGTTATCGGAACAACAACCACTACAAAGATAAACCAAACAAAACCGAATACCACTGCACCAAAGACCACAAAGCCGAACACTACTGCTCCGAAAACTAACAAACCAAAAACAACAGTTCCAACAACCAAGAAACAAGAAATATGGTATGTTCCACAAAGACAATGGACTATTCAAGACGCTAAAGCCTATGTAAAGAGCAAAGGCGGACAGTGGGATGATAGTTTGACTTTGAATTATACAAGTTGGGATACCTCTTCAAAACCTACGACAAAAAGTCAATTAAAAGACTTGATTGATACAACTATTGACGAGGGAAACACAAAAATGAAGTTTATTATTATAGATAAAAACGATTGGAAACAATATGATAGAGATTTCAATGGCTACAATCCTATTACTCAATCAGATAGAGAGTATTTTCAAGACCCGAACATTAAAGGTCAATGGCTATTAATAACTCTATATGATTAAAATTACAAGTTTTTATAACTCTTAATAAACTAACAAGAACTTATCGAAAGATAGGTTCTTTTTTTATATATATATTTATTAAAAAATAAAAATTAAAGGAAAGGAAGTAAAAAATGAAAAAAATTAAGAAGATAGTATTGACACTATGTATGCTTGTATTTACTGTTACTGTTTTATCAACGACCGTTTTCGCAAGCAGTAAAGCGACTTTAAACGCTTCGAGGGCCGCAGTTAAGGAAAGTAACACGCCTTATGTTTATACTAAAACAGAACGGCGAAATACTGCACCCTCAAGTCATTTTAAATACTATATGAACGCCAAGAAAGATACACTAAGTGTAAGAATGCTTCAAATGAATAACAGTCAAACGGCGTATTGTGTTGAATATCAAGTTCCAGTTGCAAAAACACCATACAATGCAAGAAAATTAGAGGATAGTAATTGGTGGAAAAAGCAAGGAACAGCCAAACAAAGAAGATTAACTCGTATTACACTTTACGGCTACCCGAATGTTACATATTCTGATATTCCCGCTTGCGACCATTATGTTGCTACTCAATGTTTAATATGGGAAACAATCGAGGGCAAAGATTTAACATATCTGTTGCAATCTGTTTCATCAAAAAAGGCTTATCAAAGAATAAAAACGGCGGTAGATAATCACACTACTAAACCCTCTTTTGACAACAAAACACTTGTTTTATCTTATGATGAAGAAACAAAAACCTATAAAGGCTCAATAACTGATACTAACAAAAAACTTGATGAGTTTTCGTTTTCCAAAATTGACGGCGTAACAATCAAAAGAAACGGTAACACCTTAGAATTTGAAACCGACAGAGAAATTAAAACACCCGTTACAACTAAAGGCAAAAAAACTACTGTTCCCTCTGTTAGACTTCAAGCCCCACTTTGCTATGAAAACCCGAAACATCAAACTGTTGTAAGCGGAGCTCAAGCCGACCCCGTAGGAACAAAATTAAACATTAAAAGCGATAGCGGAGATATAAAACTTGAAAAGCAATCGGAAGATGAGAAAGACAAAAGTCAGAAATTCAGAATCACAAACGAGCAAAACGGAATTGATATTACGGTTATGGCTGATGCAAACGGAAAAGAATTAGAAAGATGGGTAAGCACAAAAGAGTCACATATAATAAAGGGATTAGAAGCAGGAAAAACATATAAACTAAAAGAAACAATCGCACCCAAAGGCTATATCTTATCTGAAACAGAAACAGAGTTTACAATAAATAATGACGGTAAACCACAGAGAGTAGTAATGTTTAATGAGCCTATAAGTATTCATACAACAGCAAAAGATAAAGCAGACGGAGATAAATACTTAAAACCACAAGGAAAACAAACAATAATAGATACAGTTGCATATAAAGGATTAACCGTAGGAAAAGAATACACAATAAAAACAACTCTGATGAATAAGAGAACAAATAAGCCGATTATGGAAAACGGAAAACCAGTTGTAGTAGAGAGTAAGTTTGTGACAGAAAAAATGCAAGGAACAGTTGATGTAGAAATTGAAGTTGATGTAACAAAACTTGCAGGAGAAAAAGTTGTTGTATTTGAAGAAGTGTATTACGACGAACACGGGATTAATAATACCGTGTTTTGGAGTAGATATATTTCTTGAATTTATTAATATCGTAAATATCCCAGAGCAATTATGTTATACCATTTATTAATTATTGTCTTATAACTCAAAATCGTTTATAATTTGTGTGAATTATTTTCATAAGGAGAATCGTATGAAAAAGGAACTTTTCACATCAAACATTGAATCGCGAAAAGCTTTTATAATAAATGCTTTATATTTTTCAATAATTGCTGCCTTATTTTACCTGGTAGTAAAATACGCTTTACCTGCCTTGTTTCCTATAATAATCGCAATCATTATTGCGGCAATGGCGCAGTGGCCCGTAAAAAAACTTAAAATCAAGAAAAAGTTTTTGAAAACTCTGATAACGATTCTTGTTGTAATCTTAACTTACGCAATATTCATTGCCATAATATCAGTCATTGGGAAATCCCTTATAAGTGAACTCACTTCATTTAAAAATTATTTATTTGAAAAAATCGCCGAACCAATGTGGCTTGAAAAAGTAACAGATAAAATAACTGCTGCTACTCCGCATATTTTCAAAACTTATGTTTCAAATGCATTAAACTCAATTTCCGAAATACTCAAGAAAATGGTCAATCCCGATCATCAAGTCAGTTCTCATGCCGGTGGAAAAGCTTTCAATGTCGGAGGTTTAGTGTCCGCCTCCGCTCCGAAATTTTTAAATGCTGTGAAAAATATTCCCTCCGCATTTTTCGGATTCGTAATTACAATCGTTTTAACTTGTTTTATAGCAATTGACTACGATGAGCTTAAAAATCATATGTTATCGTTCCTGCCGAAAGATAAACAAAAGGCCTTTGTTTTAATGCAAGATACTCTGCGTACATCTCTCGGAAAAATATTCAAATCATATGCAATAATTTTATTCATAACATTTTGCGAGCTATATATATCTTTTAATATTATCAAATGGGCAAAAATTTTTGACGGGAAATATAGTTTTGTCTTAGCTCTTATAATCGCATTGCTTGATATATTACCGATTTTAGGCACCGGTACTTTTCTCGGACCTTGGGCGCTCTACTGCTTTATAGTTCAAGATTATAAACTTGGTGTTGCATTGATTGTAATTTATATTGTGATAACGGTAATAAGACAGATTATCGAACCAAAACTTATTGCAAATCAATTTGACTTAAATCCTGCAATTTCACTTATTGCGATGTTTGTAGGTACAAAGCTGATTGGGTTTATAGGTCTATTCTTGTTCCCGATGATTTTATTTTCCATTAAAATTTTAAGAAAAGAAGGATATCTCGGAGGAAATTCCGAAGAAGTAATAAAAGAAAAAAATATAGATAACGAGGTTTAATAAATTTATGTATATTGCCGTTTTAGGTCATGGAACAGTTGGTAGCGGTGTTGTTGAGACAATTGAAACAAAAAACAAAAAATTGTCCGATAAGACACCGGATGACAGCATCGATATAAAATATATTTTAGATTTACGCGATTTTCCCGATCTCTCATACAGCGATAAATTTACAAAAGATTTTGACGAAATAATAAATGATGACGAAGTCGAAATCATTGTTGAAACAATGGGAGGAACAAGCCCTGCTTTCGATTACACAATGATGGCTCTTCAAAAAGGCAAATCTGTTGTTTCATCAAACAAGGAACTTGTTGCCACAAAAGGCTATGAACTGTTAAAAGTCGCAGAAGAAAACAACGCTAACTATTTTTTTGAAGCGAGCGTTGGTGGAGGAATACCTATTATCCGACCGATTTCCGGATGCCTTGCGGCGAATAAAATAGACAGTGTATCAGGTATTCTAAACGGAACAACTAACTTCATTTTTTCAAAAATGATTGATGATAAAATGGAATTTGAGTCAGCTCTGAAACTTGCACAAGATAACGGCTATGCAGAAAAAGATCCGACAGATGATATTGAAGGCTTTGACGCTTTGAGAAAAATTTGTATCCTCTCTTCGCTTTGTTACGGGCATCACATTTATCCGGAAGAAATTTACTGTGAAGGTATTACAAAAATTAAGTCCGAAGACATTGATTTTGCAAATGATTTAGGATATGTAATAAAACTCATTGCCGATTCAAAAAGAATTTCCGATGAAAAAATATCTGCGATAACTGCGCCCATGCTTGTCAGCAAACATAATCAGTTGTCAAATGTTAACGGTGTATTCAATGCTGTTTTAGTAAACGGAGATGCAACCGGAGAAGTTTTATTTTACGGAAAAGGCGCAGGCAAAATGCCAACCGCGTCTGCAGTTGTAGCCGATATTTTGGATTGTTCCAATCACATGAAAAAAAGAAAAAACTTTGGTTGGGGTGAACATATCGAAAATTTCGTTGAAGACCATAAAAACAGATGTTCAAGTATATTTGTACGGGTTGAAACGGATGATTATCAAAAGGCAATATTTGAAGTTCAAAAAATCTTTGACGGCAGATGCATTATGTCCGAAGAGAAAAACGGTCAATTTGCTTTTATAACACCAAAAGACAGTGAAGAAAATTTTGAAAATCAAATATGTAAAATAAAAGAGTCTAAAGTTTTGGCAACTCTTCGTTGCTTGGAGGAAAATTCATGAGTTTAATTGTTCAAAAATTCGGTGGCAGTTCAGTTGCAACAAAAGAAAAAGTTGAAAATGTCGCAAGAATAATAACTGACACCTACAAAGAAGGTAACAGCGTTATTGCTGTTGTATCGGCTCAGGGAGATACGACCGACGATTTAATAGAAAAAGCAAAGGAAATAAATCCCAAAGCTTCAAAAAGAGAATTGGATGTTTTGCTTTCAGCGGGAGAACAAATGTCGGCTTCTCTTCTTGCAATGGCTATTGAAAAGCTTGATTTTCCCGTTACATCACTTCTGGGTTGGCAAGCAGGATTCAGAACAAGTTCCGTTCATGGTTCGGCAAGAATCAGAAAAATAGATACCGAAAGATTAGAAAATGAAATAGCAAGAAACAATATCGTTATAGTCGCCGGTTTCCAAGGAATTGACAAAAGGGACAATATTACAACCTTTGGAAGAGGCGGTTCGGACACAACTGCCGTTGCAATTGCAGCCGCCATGGGTGCTAACAAATGCCAAATCTTTACTGATGTTGACGGTGTATATGTTGCAGATCCGAGAAAAATTCCAACCGCTCCAAAACTCCAAGAAATCACCTATGATGAAATGTTGGAACTTGCAACCTTAGGAGCACAAGTGCTTAACAATCGTTCGGTCGAAATGGCAAAAAAATATAATATTAAAGTGGAAGTTTTATCTTCACTTACAAATAAACCCGGAACTATAATCAAGGAGGTTATTAAGTTGGAAAAAATGTTAATTAGAGGTGTCACAAAAGACACCGATGTTGCAAGAGTTGCAGTTATTAAATTACCCGATGTCCCGGGCATAGCATTTAAGATGTTTTCCAAGCTTGCTCAGAAAGACATAAATGTTGATATAATTTTGCAATCGGTAGGAAGAGACGGAACAAAAGATATTTCTTTCACCGTTCAAAGATCGCACGGCGAAGAAGCAAAAGAGATCTTGCTCGAAACCTTTGCCGAAATTGAAGATGACGATATTTTTGTAGACGATCACGTTGCAAAAATTTCTGTTGTAGGCGCCGGAATGGAATCTCACCCCGGAGCTGCAAGCGATATGTTTGAAGCTCTTTATTCCGCAAATATAAACATTCATATGATTGCAACATCTGAAATCAAAATTTCTGTATTAATAGATGAAGAAGACGCAGACAAAGCTGTCCGCGCCGTATATGATAAGTTTTTTCCAAATAACTGATAATTAAAATGTAAGTGGGTTGTCTTTTCTGGGAGACCAATTAATATAATCGGTCAAAAGAACTGCCCTTGTCGGAGAGGCTTCAAATTCTCCTATTTTTAATGGCATAGCCAAAAGAAAATATTCCCCCGTTTCGACTTTTTCAAGGTCAAGATTTTTAAGAATTACGCATCCGTTTCTCATGAGACTGCGATGCGTATTTATTTTGTTTTTTTCTAAATCTATATTTTTATCAAACCCAATAAGTTCATATTCTCTAAAAGCAAGATCGTCAAGCGCACCGGGCATAAAGTTGATTGCACCGTCAGATTTTATAAGAATTTTTTTTGTGGATTTAGGACAAAGTCTTTCAACCATTTCTCCGGTTATATAACCCGAAGGTAATGTAATGACTTCACAGGATCCGATAAAGATTTCAAGCTCAAAGTCTTCAATCGTTTTTTCATTTTCAAAGCAAAAACTCGGAGTTAAAACATGAGTCGCCGTTTGAAGACCCATATAAATGGCAGTCTGATTGAATTCATCTCCTTTTTCCAAGCTGAAAAAGTTCTGAATTCGGGGCGCGATATCTTGAATGTTGTTTTCTCCTTGAAAAACATTTACCGAAATATCTAAAACTTTCATTTAATCACGCCCCTTTTGTATCTAAGGTTGATTATATCAAAATCATATCAAAGAGCAACAATTTAAATATTTTGATTTCGTATTGTTTCAATTATATTCTGATTTGACATCTGTTTTACAAAATAAAGCATTGTGACGAAAACAACAATAACAACACCGGTTATTGAAAATATTATCGGGAAGGTCGGCATATAAAACGAAGCAGACCATACGTTGCCCTTCTTGAGTCCATAGAACATCAAATAATTTAAGAGAACAGACAGGGAAATTCCCCAAAAAAGAGATTTCAAACTATAGTTCAATGCTTCAAATATCGTTGATTTTTTTATCGAACTTTCAGTCATGCCGATAGAACGCAACACTGCCAAATCGGTTTTTCTAAACATAACATTTGTATAAATTACGTTGAACAAATTCGCAAGTGAGATAAACGAGATTAAAATTGTAAATCCGTAAGAAAAGACTTTTAAGACAAACATGAACCCGGTTATAAATTCTCTTTGTTCATAGAAGTCGAAAACTTCAACTCTGTTCTTTTGAGTTTTAACAATATTGTCTATATCTTGCCCAAGTTGTTTTCGTATGCCGTCTTCTGCTTGA
>CABTZO010000027.1 GCA_902489335.1 uncultured Oscillospiraceae bacterium
ACGCAGAGCCGACGTGTCTCAAGCTGGGGAAAGGGAAAACAGTGATGATATTGAAGATTTTTCCAAGAAGAAGACGGCATACGAAAAAGAAATAATCGGTTTGGAAAAAGAAATCGAGAATAAGAATTACTTGCTCGAGAGTCTCAACTCTTCTGCAGAAAACAGCAAGCAAAAACTCTCAAAGCTCTATGAAAATAAAGAACAGATTTTATCTCAAATAGAGAAATTCAACTCTTATAAGGAAGAGTTGAAACAAAAGATTTTGAATACCGATGAAAAAATTCTTTCCGACAACAATGAAATTGAGACAATTTTAAGCAAGTCTTCTGATTTTGAGAAAAACATTACAAGTCACAGAATTGAACAAAAGTCGCAAATGGAGGAGAGAGAAAAAATCACCGGAGAGCTTGCGAGACTTCGAGAAAAACTCTCAAACGAAAAAGAAAACTACGAAGAAATGAACTCCAATTTATTCGAAGAATACAATTTGACAGTAGCCGGGGCAATGAAGGAAGCAAAGAAAATTGACAATATCAGTGCCGCACAGCTTCAAATCAGCCTTATCAAAGGAAAAATAAAAAAACTCGGCAATATAAATGTAGCAGCAATCGAAGAATTTAAAGAACTTGAAGAGAGATACAAAGAATATACAAAACAGATAGAAGATATCGAAAAAGCCAAAACGAAACTTTTGAAACTCAGCAGAGACCTCACAAAAACTATGACGCATAGGTTCAAAACCGAATTTGAAAAAATCAACAAAGCGTTTCAAAAAGTGTTTGCCGAACTGTTTTCAGGCGGGCATGCAAAACTTGAAATTGAAGACGAAGAAGATATCTTAGAGAGCAACATAAATATAAGTGTTCAGCCACCCGGAAAAAATGTTCAAAGTATCAGCTTGCTTTCCGGCGGAGAAAAGGGATTTGCCGCAATCTGCCTTTTGTTTGCCATCTTAAAAGTAAGTCCGGCTCCGTTTTGTATCTTTGATGAAGTTGAAGCGGCGTTGGATGACGTCAATGTTTCAAAATTTGCATCATATGTGCGCAAAATGTCTGATGAAACTCAGTTTATTTTGATAACGCACCGTCGCGGAACAATGGAAGAATCGGACAGACTTTACGGTGTTACAATGGAAGAAGAGGGTGTATCAAAACTTCTTTTGATGGACTTAAAAGAAATTGAAAATAGAATAAATATTTAGGAGGTAAATGATGGGAATTTTTAATGAAAAAGTTAATTTTGGTCTCAAAAAAACAAGAGATAATTTAAAAAACAACATAGACGATGTTTTAGATACATTTGAAGAAATAGAAGACGATTTATATGATGAACTTACAGAAATCTTAATTGTAAGCGATGTTGGTGCATATACCTCTCAAAAAATTATTGATCGTGTCAAACAACTCGTTAAAGAGAGAGGATTAAAGGATAAAAATCAAGTTAAGGAAGTAATTGAGGAAGTAATAACCGATATTCTCGGACCCGATGAAAAAATCGATTTTGTAACTGTTCCCGCAGTAATTTTGGTTATAGGTGTAAACGGGGTCGGTAAAACAACAACAATCGGTAAAATGGCAGCTTATTTTGAGTCTCAGGGAAAAAAGGTCATTTTGGGTGCGGCGGATACTTTCAGAGCGGCGGCTATCGATCAGCTCGGCGAGTGGGCAAAGAGAGCCGGAGTTGATATGGTTAAACAGGCTGAAGGCTCTGATCCGGCGGCTGTAGTCTTCGATACCGTTACAGCGGGTAAAAGCAGAAACGCAGATATTATAATCTGTGATACGGCGGGAAGACTTCATAATAAGAAAAATTTAATGGACGAATTAAGTAAAATCTACAAGGTTATTGACAGAGAACTTCCTTATTCGGACAGAGAAATTTTCCTTGTATTAGACGCAACAACGGGTCAAAATGCAGTCAATCAAGCAAAAGAATTCATGCAGGTTGCCGAAATCAGCGGAATAGTTTTGACTAAATTGGACGGCACCGCAAAGGGCGGAATAGTTTTGACTATCCGAGATGAACTCAATTTACCTGTAAAATTTATAGGCGTCGGAGAAAAAATTGATGACATGCTTCCTTTCAGCTCAACGGCTTTTGCAAAGAGTCTTTTCAATGAAGATGAAACAATCGAAGAGCTTACGAAAGAGGAAAGCGACCAAACAGAAGAAGAAAAAGAAGAAACAGTCGAAAAGAAAAAGAAATTTTCGTTTAAAGATTTATTCAGATAGGTAAGTTATGACTGATTTATTGCTTGCAAGTTCAAATGAAAATAAAAAAAGAGAATTCAATCAAATATTAAAAAAAGTTGGTTTTAATGTTATTACGCCTGATGATATCAATTTAGATATCAGCGGAATCGTTGAAGATGCGGAGACGTTCAAGGGAAATGCTTTTATTAAAGCCGATTATTTGAGAAAAAAGACATCTCTTCCCGTAATTGCCGATGATTCCGGACTGGTTGTCGATGCGCTTTCGGGCGCACCCGGGGTTTATTCTGCAAGATATGCGGGGCCTGATAAAAATAATGAAGACAACATAAGAAAACTTTTGAAAAATCTGGAGGGCGTAGAGCAAGACAAGAGAACTGCACATTTTGTCTGTGCTCTCTGTATGCTTTTCACAAACGGAGAAAAAATAGAAGTTCAAGGAGAAGTTTCGGGTAAAATTACTTTTGAAAAACGTGGAGAATCCGGATTTGGATATGATCCGGTTTTCCTGTATGATGACAATAAAACTTTTGCACAGATGTCTTCGGACGAAAAAAATGAAATCTCACACAGAAAAGTTGCGCTTAATAAACTTCTTGAA
Organism: uncultured Oscillospiraceae bacterium; assembly: GCA_902489335.1. GTDB lineage: Bacteria > Bacillota > Clostridia > Oscillospirales > Acutalibacteraceae > JAUNLX01. The sequence continues at coordinate 2,812 of CABTZO010000027.1, forward strand.
AAATTAAAGGAGAAAAAGTCTTGAAAATCGGTCTTTTTGGAGGAAGTTTTAATCCGCCGCATTTGGGCCACAGAAAATTGGCTTTGGAATACATTAAAGCTTACAACCCCGATTTAATGATGATAATGCCTTCCGGAATTCCTCCTCATAAAAAAAACAAAGTTATTGAAGGTGCTTGTCCTGCCGACAGGCTTGAGATGTGTAAACTTAATTTCAATTTTGAAGATAAAAACATCAATACTGTTGTTTCTGATTTTGAAATTACAAGAGATAAAAAAAGTTATACTATCGACACCTTGAATTATTTATTTTATGAATATAAGAATTTGCAGGTGGATTTGATAGTCGGATCAGATATGGCTCTGTCTTTTGACAGTTGGAAAGATTATGAGAAAATATTTTCTCTGGTAACTTTGATTGGGGCTTCAAGGAGAGAAGACGGTGATTTATTTAGAAAAGAAATGACAAAAAAATTTGGAAAAGAAGTCAAAAACGGTAAGATTAAATTTTTAGACTTTGATCCGATTAAAATAAGTTCTTCAAAACTCCGAGAAATGATATCGAAGAATGACGAAAAATCAGCGAAATATTTGCAAAAAAATGTATATGACTATATTATAAGTCGAGGTTTATATGCCAAATGAAAATCAAATAATTGAAATACTTGGGAAAAAACTTACAAACAAAAGATTAAATCATTCATTGATGGTTGCAAAAGCTGCAAGGACTCTTGCAAAACAATATAATGTAGATTCTGAAAAAGCTTATAAAGCCGGACTTTTACATGATGTAATGAAGAATGAAAGCAGGGAAAATCAGCTAAGAGAAATAAAGCTTGCGGGAATTGAACTTGAAGATGATGAGCTTGAAAACGATAAACTTTTACATGCACCTGCCGGTGCTGCATATGTAATAAATAATATGGAAGAAAGAGACAAGGATCTTATAAACGCCATAAGATACCACACGACCGGCAGGAGACAAATGTCTCAATTGGAAAAAATCGTCTATGTAGCAGATTTAATAAGTGCCGACAGAACTTATGATGATGTGGAAGTTGTGAGACAAAAGGCAAAAAAATCATTGGATCAAGCGATTTTTTACATTATATCTTTTCAAATATCCTATCTCGCACAAAACAGTATGTTTATCGGAAAAAACACTGTTGACTTATATAATGAAATGTTAAAGGAGTTTTACAGATTAAATGACAAGTAAAGACAAAGCAATAAAAATAGCGAATATTTTAGATACTAAAAAGGGTGAAGATATATCTTTGCTCGATTTGACTTCTGTTTCCGACCTTGCAGATCATTTTGTTATCTGCACCGCAATGAGTAAAAACCATGTTAAAGCGTTAATCGATGAAGTTGAGTTTGAACTTGAAAAAATCGATATTAAGCCTAATACTAAGTCTTATAAAGCTGATGATTGGCAGGTTATAGATTATTTTGACGTCTTGGTTCATGTGTTCACCGAAGAAAGTCGTGCAAAATATGATTTGGAAGATGTTTGGAAAGAAGCAAAGAAAATTAAAATAGGTGATGACAATGAGTAACTATGATTTCAAAAAAGTTGAAAAAAAATGGCAGGATTATTGGGATAAAACCGGAGTGTTTTACGCAAAAGATGATCCAAGTTTGCCAAAATTTTATGCTCTTGTTGAATTCCCGTATCCGTCGGGACAAGGACTTCATGTAGGTCACCCGAGATCCTACACGGCTCTGGATGTCGTTGCAAGAAAAAAGCGCTTGCAGGGATACAATGTTCTGTATCCTATGGGCTTTGATTCTTTCGGTTTACCGACAGAAAACTATGCAATCAAAAACAATATTCATCCTGCCGTTGTAACCGAAAAAAACATCGAAAATTTCAGAAGACAGCTAAAATCTCTCGGTTTTTCTTTTGACTGGAGTCGTGAAGTCATAACATCCGACCCATCATATTACAAATGGACTCAGTGGATATTTTTACAGATGTTCAAACATGGGCTTGCCTATAAAAAAGAAATGAATGTAAACTGGTGCACCGGTTGTAAATGTGTTCTTGCAAATGAAGAAGTTGTAAACGGTGTATGCGAAAGATGCGGAAGCTCTGTCGTGCATAAGGTTAAGAGTCAGTGGATGCTTAAAATAACAGAATATGCCGACCGTCTTATAGATGATTTGGACGAGCTTGATTATATTGACAGAGTTAAGATTCAACAAAAAAATTGGATAGGCAGAAGTTACGGCGCAGAAGTTAAGTTTAAAGCCTATGACGGCTCCGATATAGTCGTATTCACAACAAGACCCGATACTCTTTTCGGAGCAACCTATATGGTTCTTGCTCCCGAACATAAATTTGTGGATCAGTGGAAAAAAGATATAACGAACTTCGATGAAGTTGAAAAATACAGACAAGAATGTTTGAAAAAATCGGATTTTGAAAGAACGGAGCTTGTTCATGATAAGACCGGAGTCAAACTTGAGGGAATATATGCGATAAATCCTGTAAACGAAAGCAAAATTCCCGTTTTCATTTCCGACTATGTTTTGTCAACTTACGGAACGGGTGCGATTATGTCTGTTCCCGCTCATGATGACAGAGACTATGATTTTGCCAAGAAATTTAATCTTCCCATTATTCAGGTGGTCAGCGGCGGAGATATCGAAAACAAAGCACATACTTCCTGTAATGACGGTGTAATGATGAATTCCGGATTTTTAGACGGTCTTACGGTTGATGAAGCGAAAGAAAAAATAACTCAGTTTTTAACTGAAACGGGTAAAGGCGAAAAGAAGACAAATTATAAACTTCGTGACTGGATTTTTTCTCGTCAAAGATATTGGGGAGAGCCTATTCCCATGGTTTATTGTGAAAAATGCGGATATGTTCCCGTTCCTGAAAGTGAACTTCCTATTGTTTTGCCCGATGTAGAAAGCTATGAGCCGACGGATAACGGGGAATCACCTCTTGCAAAGATTGATTCATTTGTAAATACAAAATGTCCAAAATGCGGTGCCGATGCAAAAAGAGAAACCGACACAATGCCACAGTGGGCGGGTTCTTCATGGTATTATCTCAGATATTGCGATTCTCATAATGATAAAGAACTTGCAAGTGCAGACTCGCTTAAATATTGGATGAATGTCGATTGGTATAACGGTGGTATGGAACATACCACTTTGCACCTGCTTTACAGCAGATTTTGGCATAAATTTCTCTATGATATAGGAGTTGTTAACACAAAAGAGCCGTATCAGAAGAGAACGAGCCATGGAATGCTCTTGGGCGAAGACGGTCAAAAAATGTCTAAATCAAGGGGAAATGTTGTAAATCCCGATGATATAATAAACGAATTTGGAGCTGATACACTCAGACTCTATGAAATGTTTATCGGAGATTTTGAAAAGGCGGCACCCTGGAATACATCAAGTATTAAAGGCTGCAAAAGATTTTTGGATAAAGTATATGGTCTTAAAGATTTAATCGTCGACAAAGACAGTTACAATCTTGATTCTTCGATGCATAAGACAATTAAGAAAGTTACCGAAGATATAAACAGCTTAAAAAATAATACCGCTATTGCAAGCCTTATGACTTTGGTAAACGATTTTTACAACAATAAAGGCGTCACAAAGGCTGAATTTAAGACCCTGATTATTCTTTTAAATCCATTTGCACCTCATTTGACAGAGGAGCTTTGGCAAGAAGCCGGATTTGAACAGACTTTGTCGGAATCCGCAACTTGGCCCGAATATGATGAGTCTAAGTGCAAGGAAGAAGAAATCACCATGCCCGTTCAAATCAACGGTAAAATAAGAGAAAAAATCTTAATCTCACCTGAGGCAAGTGAAGATGAAGTTTTTGAAGCTGTATTAAACAGTGAAAAGATTAAAACAATGCTTGAAGGCAAAGAGATTGTTAAAAAGATTTTTGTTAAGGGTAAGATTATAAACATAGTCATTAAGTGAGGTTATGATGTCGGGATTATTAAAAAACTTGAGAATGGGAAGCAATGAACTTGCTTTGTGGGGTGCTAAAAACAAAGATAATATTATTTTTGGCGTTTTAATTATTCTTATATTTTCAATAATATTACCGATATTATTGCATCTGTTTGTTGGACTAATAAAAAAGTTACTCAAAAAGCAAAAACTCGGAATAGCGGGAATACAAAGGAAAATCGAATTTCCCATTTACTCACTGTTAGTTTTTACAGGTCTGTATATCGGCTGTAAAACTATGAAGTTTCCGCCTAAAATAGACAGCTTCTTAGATGTTTTATATAAAATTGTATTAATCTGTATTTTCTCTTGGATTTTATCTAATTTATCCAGCTATGTTGTAAGACCTTTGCTTAAAAATACAAGCGTAATGAGTGAAACAACGGTAATCTTTGCTTCTAATTTTCTTAAAATTATAATTATTATAATCGCTACGGTTATGATAATTTCTGAACTCGGTTACAATATAAACGGTATTATAACCGGCTTGGGACTTGGAGGTTTGACCTTATCTCTTGCGGCGAAGAGCACGGCGCAAAATTTCTTTGCTTCGTTTTCAATCGCTTCGGATCAACCTTTCGCAATCGGTGACCTTATAAAGACGTCTTTTATTGAAGGAACGGTTGAGGATATAAATATGAAAAGCACAAAAATCAGAACAAACTATGGAACGCTTGCGACAGTACCCAATTCCATGCTCTCTGAGAATGTAATAATTAATCTTTCAAGGTTCAATCATCGTCAGGTTCAAAAAGAGATTGTCGTCAACAGGGAAACATCGCATGAGATTTTAGAACAGGCGATAAGTAAAATCAAAGAAGCGATTTCAAGCACAAAATCGACGGAGGATATTTCTGTCGGCGTTGCGGGGTTTGACGAAAACGGAATAAAAATCGGAATAATTTATTACATAACAGAAAAATCAACAGACGAATATTTGAATTTGCAGAGTGAAATAAATTTAAAAATAAAAGATGTACTCGAAAAATTTGAAATTAAACAGAGCAAAACGGTTGTTGATATAAATTCAAAACAATAGATAACATAAAGAAGACCTTAGATTGTAAATTTAAGGTCTTTTATTATTTGAAATCTAATAGCCCAGGGATTAATAATCCCGGGCTACCGGGGAGCGTCACCAGGACCCAATAATCCGGGTTTTCCACCCCCCACCGTAGCGGGCGATTATCAATCGCCCGTTGCTGTATTTTTAGATTAAATATTTTAATTTATACGTAAAATAAATAACGCAGGATTTATAATCCTGCACTACCGGGAAAGGATTTCTAAATCAGCACCCGGGATTAATAATCCCGGGCTACCGGGGAGCGGCATCAGGACCAATAATCCGGGTTATCTGCCCCACCGTAGCGGGCGATTATCAATCGCCCGTTGCCTTATTTTTTTGATTAAATATTTTTATTTCTACGTAAAACAATGAACGCAGGACCTATAATCCTGCGCTACGGTGTGGTCTAAAATCTAATGTCTAACATCTAAATCAGTTAATGCTTTTTTTGCTCATCTTTTTTACAACTTCGTCAGCCTTATTCAAAACAAAGAAAAGCACTGTTGCTTCAATCGGTATAGTAATCAGTATTCTGACAAGTCTCTGCGACACGTAGAAAAGATATCCTTTTCCATATAAAACCGAAAGCCAAAGGGGAGTTAAACCTAAACTGATAACTACATTGACAGTAACAACGGCAGCTAAAATTCTTCCAAAAGTCAATTTCTTTTTAAACAAAAACAGACCATATAAAAAGCCAGTCAAGAAATTGTTGAAAGTGAAACCTACAAAAAATGCTCCGCCGTCATTTTTTATCGCAAAATTCAATAAGTCTACAATAATACCCATAAGTCCGGCTAAAATCGGGCCATACAAATATCCACAAAGGGCAAAAGTTAGAAAGCCCAAAGTAATTCTGCTTGTCTGTGATAACAGAATTGTCGTGAAAAAGTGTAAAACGGTGTGTAAACTTGCCAAAACAGCCGTTCCGGTTATTGCCTTTAAATTTTTCAAGTTTTTAATTGCGTCTTTAAACATAAAAATACCTCCATGCTCCTTATTTGCCACATGAAAGTATAGATACATGTAGCAGCGGGATGCGACAACAACACCGTCGATTTTCATCATTCGTCCTTTTGACAACTCCCCGTTCAAAAGGCACTGCTTTTTTAACAAAAAACGCATTGCTGTCTACTCTGCATATTTTTTATAAATATATCATAGATATCAATTTATAGCAAGTTAATAAATATAGCTTTGTTGTTTTTTTAAAATATAATTTATATATTTGAATTGACTACTTGATGTAAAATATATTTGTATATTTAGGTGAAAAAGGTTAAGAGTTAAACGAAAATATTATCATATGGATGTGTTGATTATGCTTAACAAAAAAATCAAAATAAAGTCAATGATTATCTTTTCGTTGGGTTTTTGGGTACTTATATTTTTAATAGTTTTTCTTTCGATAAGGTTACATCCGAATTATCGCAAATACCAAGAGGAAAATTCAAAGATTATACCCGGGTATATCTTTGCAACAATATCACATACATCTGATAAAGAAGAAGAGGAAATAGGACGGGAAATATGTAATGATTTTAAGTCTGTTTTATTGTTTAAAGATAAACGTTGCAAAGCTAAAGACAAACAATATTTAAACAATTATTACTATTTTGATAATGAAATGAATGAAGATAGTTCTGAGTGGCACAGAAAACGGATTTATTCGTGTGATGCTTCAACTGATTTTATAACATGTAAAACTTTTAATAAATATGGTTATGTTTGGATTAAATACAGTGCTGAAAGATATGGCTCTCCGGGCGAGAAAGACATGATTTGGGGCGTATTCAAAAGTCTGACGCTTTTTATTATAAAAAAAGATAATGATAAGTGGATTGTAATTGACGGTTATGAAGCTCCTTAAGTTAAAAACAGATGATTTTATCATCTGTTTTTTATTTGTAAACTTATTTGTCTTATATTTCAAACTCAGATATAATAAATAAACAATGAAATTTTATATGGAGTAGGCGATGAAAAAGTTTAACAAAAACTATCTTTTCGGTATCGGAACTCTCGGTCGAGATATGGTATATGCAATGAGTACCATGTATATCATGTATTTTCTTACTGATGTTGTAAAAATAAGTGTAAAGGCGGTTGCAATCGTCACCGCAATTATTATGGCGCTTAGGGTGTTTGATGCCGCAAATGATCCGTTTATGGGCTTTATAATCGACAATACTCATACAAAATACGGAAAATTCAAACCATGGATTTTAAGCGGAACGATTATGTCGTCGATTATGACAGTTTTACTGTTTATAAATTATCCCGTCAAAGAATCTGTTTATTTAATAATATTCGGTTTTGTATATCTGTTTTGGGGCATTGCATATACGGCTCATGATATAAGTTATTATTCAATGATCCCCGCTCTTTCGTCTGATCAGCACGAAAGAGAAAAAATAGGATCAATCACAAGAATTTTTGCAAATATCGGACTTTTTGCGACAGTTGTCGGCATTATTCCGATTACCAAAAAATTAGGTGAAATTTTGGGTGGAGAAGACAAGGGATATTTTGTTCTTGCAACTGTCTGCTCGGTTATTATGCTTATATTTGTTTGCCTTATGTGCCTTATTGTAAAAGAGGACAGAAGCCTTGACGTAAAATCTCAACAGACACCGTTAAAAGAAATATTTAAGATAATTTTCAAAAATGACCAACTTATGTGGGCGGTTATCTCCATGTGTCTGTTTACTATTGCATACACGACTACTACATCTTTCGGACTCTATTATTTTGAATATATTTACGGAAACAAAGACATGTATTCGACTTTTGCGATTATTCTTGCTGTCAGTCAACTTTCCGCTTTAGCGATTTTCCCCGCACTTTCAAAAAAATTCGGCAGAAAAAAGATATATTCTTTGGGAACAATTTTAGTATTCTTAGGATATTTGGTATTCTTCTTTGCAAAGACTTTGCCGATAATCGCTTTGGGAGGAGTATTGATTTTTGTGGGCGAAGGATTTCTTCAAATTTTAATGCTTATGTTTATCTCCGACTGCGTTGAATATGGTGAGTGGAAAAACGGAAAGAGAAACGATTCAATCACAATTTCTCTTCAACCGTTCATAACAAAATTCGGAGCCGCAATAGCTTCCGGAATAGTCGGACTTACAGTTGTTCTTGTCGATTTACACGATAAAACAGGTCCTTTAGATTTTACACCAAAAGATACCTTTGTGTTCAAACTCGGAATGTTAATTATACCGCTTATTGCAATTGTTATAAGTTTTGTGATTTATAAAAGAAAATTTATCATTGATGAAAAATTGTTTAAGCAGATTCAATCCGAACTTAAAGAGCGAAGAAATAAAACTGACTCTTGCTTGTAAGCTCAATTTGTGCTATATTTTCTAATGTTATATTACTGACGGGGGTATAGCTCAGTTGGGAGAGCGCTTGAATGGCATTCAAGAGGTCAGCGGTTCGAACCCGCTTATCTCCACCAATATTTTTGATTTTTCGATAGAACTTTTTCAAGGGGAATAAATGAAAAGGAAAAAAATCCTAACAGTTGTCGGTGCAAGACCTCAATTTATTAAACTTGCGATGGTTTCCAAGGCCTTATGCAAAAATTTTGATGAGGTTATTGTACATACAGGTCAACACTATGACTACAATATGTCAGAGCTTTTTTTCGAGGATATGAATATTCCGAAACCTGATTATAATTTAGGAATTTCAGGTGGCAGTCACGGTAAAATGACCGGTGAAATGCTTATCGAACTTGAAGAAGTAATGAAAAAAGAAAATCCGGATATGGTTGTCCTATATGGTGATACTAACTCGACAATGGCAGCAGCACTTGCAGCGGTAAAACTTTTAATCCCCGTTTGCCATGTGGAAGCCGGTGCAAGACTTCAAACACTTACAAATCCGGAAGAGGTCAACAGAATAGTTACTGACCACGTTTCAACTCTTTTGCTTTGCTGTACAAAATCGGCAATATCTTTTTTGGAAAAGGAAGGAAAAACCGAGCAAAACGGAGTATATCTTGTCGGAGATCCAATGTATGATGCGTTTTTGTTTTATTCTGAAAAAGTTAAAGGTCAACTTCCTGAAAAAGTAAAGAGCATTAAGGGCCAAGATGTAAGCCTTCCAAAAGATTTTTATTATATGACCTGTCACAGGCAGGAAAACACAAAAGATGAAAAGGTTTTAAGGACAATACTTTCGGCGATGGATACTTTGGAGTCCAAAACTATTTATCCGGTACATCCAAGAAATAAAAATACGGTTCTTGAAATTATGGATGATTATAAGAATATTATTTTCATTGAGCCTGTCGGATATTTGACTTCAGTTTATTTGGTTAATAAAGCAAAAAAAATCGTAACTGATTCAGGCGGAATTCAAAGAGAGGCTTTCTTTGCAAAAAAACAATGCGTAACTATTTTTGATTTTGTGGTTTGGCCGGAAACAATGGTAAATGACTGTAATCAGCTTGCGAAAGCGGATAAAAATGATATACTTGAAAAGTTAAATAAAAAAATTGTTTTTGATGAAGAAGATTTGTCATTTGGCGATGGTAAGGCTTCAGAAAAGATTGTATCAATAATAGGAGATTATTTTCGGAGGAATGAATGCTAACTAACACAGAAGCTGAAAAACTTTTAATTGAAAATCATGTCTTACTCAATGGGCATTTCTTGCTTACTTCCGGCAGACATTCCGATAAGTATTTACAATGTGCTAAAATCTTTCAAGATTCTAAACTCAGTGCAATTTTTTGCGAAAGTTTAGCTGAAAAATTCAAAGATGAAAAAATTGACCTTGTTATAGGACCTGCAATAGGTGCAATTTTAATGTCTTATGAGATGAGCCGTGTTTTAGGTGTTAAGAATATCTTCGCAGAAAGAGACTCAGACGGTAAAATGACGCTGCGAAGAGGCTTTGTCGTTGAACCGGGTCAGAGAGTTTTAGTCGTTGAAGATGTTGTTACAACGGGCGGATCCGTAAAGGAAGTTTTAAGCCTTTTATCAGATTTGGGCGCATTTGTTGTCGGAGTCGGTTCAATTGTTGACAGAACCGGTGGCGAAAAAGTCTTTGACTGCCGTTTTGAATCTGTATATTCAGCAAAAGTTGAAAGTTTTGATAAAGAAGACTGTCCGATTTGTAAGGAAAACAAAATTCCTTTGGTAAAACCCGGGAGCAGAAAAATTAAATAAAATATGCCGGTGTGATGGAATTGGTAGACGTGTCGGATTCAAAATCCGATGGTGGCGACACCGTGTCGGTTCGACCCCGACCACCGGCACCAAAGTTATAAAAAGAACA
>CABTZO010000028.1 GCA_902489335.1 uncultured Oscillospiraceae bacterium
AAAAGAAAAAAATATAAAAGTTAAAAACGGAATATCAATGCTCTTAAGACAGGCATATGAAAATATTTACACTGTTTTTGACAAGAAAACAGATATAAATATTACTAAGCTTGAGCTTATAAAGAAAAATTACAACATTGTTCTTGTTGGTATGCCCGGATCCGGAAAAACGGTAATCGGTAAAAAGATTGCAGAAAAATTAGATATGAGGTTTTTAGATACCGACACTTTAATTGAGGAGAAAGCGGACAATAAAAAAGTGATGGATATAATAAAAAACGACGGTCAAAAAGTTTTCCGAGCCCTCGAAAAAAATCAAATTAAGTCACTTGAATTTACAAAAGGAGCAATAATTTCAACCGGTGGCGGTTCAGTTGAAGAGAAAGATAATCGAAAGATTTTGAGAAAAAACTCAATTGTCTTTTATATAGACAGAGATATCTCAAAACTGGACACAAAAAACAGACCTCTTTCAACAAACCTAAACGAAATCTTTGATAAAAGAGATAAATTATATAGACTTGTCAGTGATGAAATCGTTTTTAACGATGAAGTCGAAGATACCGTCAATCTGATTATTCAAAAGGTGATTTTATGAAAATTTTAGTGATAAACGGACCCAATATTAACCTTTTAGGTACAAGAGAGCCTGAAATTTACGGAAAAAAGCCATATTTTGACTTAAAGCAAGAAATTGAAAAATATTCAAAGTCTAAAAATATTGATGTTTCTTTTTTTCAATCAAATCATGAGGGAGATATCATTGACACCATTCAAAACACACAAAGCGATGCAATAATTATCAATCCCGCAGGCTATTCTCATTACTCCGTTGCAATTTTAGATGCCTTAAGAGCCGTTGAAATTCCCTATGTAGAAGTCCATTTGACAGATATTGAAAATCGTGAAGAATTCAGGAAAAAGAGCATAACGGGACTTTCGGCAATAAAAATCATTTCGGGAAAAGGAATTCAAGGTTATTTAGAAGCAATTAACATACTTAAAAAAAACGGATGATCTCATCCGTTTTAAAAACATTTATTTTTATGGGCAAACTTTTATTTGTCCGTAATTTTTTTTACCGGCAATTTTTTCATCATATCGGCAAACAAGATTATACAGATTATTAGGCAGATAAACTCCGAAATCGGATACGCAGCCCATACCAAGTCTAAATTCCTTGTAAAAGAGAGCAGATACATTACGGGTATCAGCACAACCATTTGTCTGATAAATGAAATCAAAAGCGCTCTGTAAGGCTTTCCAAGAGATTGAAAAACTGAGCTTAAAATTATGTCGACGCCTGCCAAAACAAAGCTGGAACTGATAATTCTTAACGCAGGAATACCGATTTGCATCATGTATTCATTTGCAGAAAAAACAGCGAGTAATTGTTCCGGGAACAATTGAAGAATACATGTACCAAACACCATTAAAATAAAGGCATATAAAACACCATATTTTATCGCATCGTCTATTCTTTTTCTCTTATGAGCACCGAAATTATATGAAACAATAGGAACCAAAGCTTGATTTATGCCGAATACAGACATAAAAATGAAGTTTTGTATCTTAAAATAAGCGCCCATAACAGCGATAGCAGTTTCTGAAAAGGTTCTTAAAATCCTATTGGCAAAGAACAACATAACTGAAGTAATAGAAATCATCACGGTTGCAGAAAGTCCTATTAAAGTTATTCTTTTTATTATGTGCAAATCCGGTTTCAAATATTTAAATTTAAAATCAATCTCTTTGTTATATTTGAAATTTATTAAAAATCCTGTTGTAGCTGCAACAACCTGTGCTATTACGGTTGCAAGAGCAGCTCCCCTAACACCCATTTTAGGGAATCCCAAGAGTCCGAAAATCATTATCGGATCTAAGATGATATTTGTAACGGCTCCTATTACCTGAACTACTGTAGACAGAATAACTTTTCCTGTAGACTGTAAAATTCTCTCGAAAATCATCTGCATGAAAGGTGCAATTAAACCTGCAATACAAATTGTCAGATATTCGCGTCCGTGAATTATTGTCTGTTCACTAGATGTTTGCAGACGGAGAAACGGATTTATCATAAAAAATATAATTATTCCAAAAACAATTGCCGATACCAGACTTAAAAAGATACCGTTTCCCGCCGTTTTGTTTGCTCTTTCGTATTTCTTTTCACCTAAAGATTTTGACAAGGTTGCAGTAGTTCCGACAGAAACACCTATTGACAGTCCCAATGTTAAATTTTGCAAAACCAAAGAGACGGAGACCGCCGTAAACGCTTCTTGCGATATACGAGCGATGAATACTCCGTCAACGAAATTATATAAAGCCTGTATAAACATTGAAAACATTAGGGGGATTGCCATTTTCAAAAGGAGTTTGGCAACAGGCTCTACCCCCATCTTGTTTTCTTCATTTTTCATTAATTATTGTTTTCCTCTTTCATACATTATTTTATCTTAGTATACACGGTTAAAGCTGCAATAAAACTTGAACTCACAACCCAAACTAACGCCCAAATATTCTGGCGAGATATTTCCTTTTTCTTGTTATATTCCATTTCAGGAGACAAAGTCGTTCCTTCGTCGTATTCGTCCCAAGAACCTCTTGAAACCGTACTCGGTACCGTAACCTCTTTAACGGTAGTTGCATTCGGATCTTCGGCAGTTGTCAGTTCTGCAAGTTTTTTATCTTTTTCCCCTATTTCAAATGGTTTTGGTGGATTTACAACCGTTGGAGCCATGTTTGAATCTTTGTCTCTGGCATTTGTTGTTTTGGCAGTTGTATTTCCCGACTGACCTCCGGTTGTATTGCCATTTGTTGTTCCTTGGTTTGTTGTAGGTTTGGTTGTCGGAGTTGCGGTTGTAGTAGTTGTGGTTGTAGGTCTTTGCTTGTAATATACTTTCGCTCCCGGCGGGAAGGCGTTTGAGCCGACGCTTATGTCTTCCTTATAACTGTCAATTCTTACAACACAACCCGGTGCACATCCCGAAAAAGCATTGTCACCTATAACCTTGCAGGTGGAAGGAATATATATGCTTGTAACCTTTTCACCCGGGACTAAGCGTTTACCATGTCTTGTACTCCAATAGTCTCTTTTGCCAAAGGCATTTGCCGATACACCGTAGACATTTGAAGGGATACTTATTGAGCCCGGCAAAAAGCTGTTGCCCCATTTTTGTGGTTCTTTTATATATGTTTTATTGTTTTGAGTTGAAAAAATAAATTGCATTTCATATCTTCTTTGATAATTTTTGTCTCCGTGTTTTTGCACGCGATCTCCCCTATAAGGAGAATAAAGAAGATATCCGTCATTTTCCTGAATTCTGTCGTCTTTCAATGCAGATGCAGAAATCACTGTCTGTAAAAAGAAAGTAAATGAGAATATAAACGCAACAGTTAAAACCATTAATTTATTTTTCTTTGTCATACCGTAAACACCCCTTCTTTACATGACTTTGCCAAATAAACGTTTTTATATTTTAATTTTAATTCTTCCATTGAATCTTTTGCCAAATTTTCATTGTCAAAAACTCCGAAAATCGCAGTGCCGCTTCCGCTCATACAGGCGTTTAATGCCCCCGATTTTAACATCTGCAACTTGATTTGTGGTCTGTTAGGAACTTCAATAAGCTGTTCAAAAACATTTTCAATTAATTTTATTGCTGTTTTATGATCTTTTTTTGAATATGCGGAAAGTATTTTTTTCCTGTCAAGATGATAAACAGAATCTTGCAATCTGTCAAATTCTTTATAAGCTTCCTTAGTTGAGACACTTATATCGGGCTTTACTATAACAAAATAATAGTTTTTTAAGTCGGGTAACTTTGTTAACTCATCGCCTATGTTTTCAGTGAGTGCAGTTCCTCCGTAAATACAAAAAGGAACATCTGCCCCCACCTGTTTTCCGATTTTTATCATTGATTTTTTTGAAAGATTCGTTTCAAACAATTTATTAAGAGCAACGATTGTTGCCGCTGCATCGGTGCTTCCTCCGGCAAGTCCCGCTTGTGACGGGATGTTTTTTGTAAGATAGATATCAAACCCGGGATTTTCAAGCTTATTCTCTTCAAGAAATGTGTCGATTGCCTTTTTTATTATGTTATTTTCGTATTTAGAAAATTTTCTGTCGCTGCAAGAATAGTTTATTTTTTTGTCTTGCCTTAAGTTTATTTCAATTTCATCAAACAAGGTTACCGATTGCATAATCGAAAAAATTGTGTGGTATCCGTCTTTCTTTTTTCCGGTTATATCTAAAGCAAGATTTATTTTAGCTGCTGCCTTAAGTTTCATTCGTCTCCCTCTTCAGTCAATAGGTACCAAAAGAGATTCTCTGCTCTGATAAAGACAAATATGGGTAAATCCTGCTTTAAGCGCCATTTCCATACAATCTTCTATTCCGCTTCCGAGATCTTCGGTTCTGTGTGCATCTGAACCAATCGTAATCTTTTTACCGCCGAAATCTCTGTATCGCTTTATAATGTCATAGTCGGGCATCGGTCTTCCTATTTTTTGACGAAGTCCGGATGAATTTATTTCCAAAGCTTTGTCTCTTTCAATTATGGTCTTTAAAATCTCATCAATTATTTCCGAAAATTTATTGAGGTCAACACTTTTTCCATACTCACCTACAATATATCTCAAGGGATAGGTAAGATGAGCGACGACATCGTAGTTTGCTTGTCTTGCAAGATTGAAAACTTCTTCGAAATATTCTTTCATAAGTTCATCAATATCTAAATTAACATCGTTATAATTCATCTGCGAAAAATCTTCTCTGTCTCTCAAATTATGAATTGAAGCAATTACAATATCATAATCAAACTTACTCAGTATCTTCTGTGAGAGCGAAAGATTATAATGAGGTTGACCAAGTTCAATCCCCGCAGCAACAATTACCGATCCGACATAAACATCTCTGGCCTTAATCGCATCAAAATAGGAATTTGTAAGCGTGCGATTGCCCTCTTTTTCGTTAAAAGAATCTGTTTCTGTATGGTCGGTAAATGAAATTGCACGAAGTTTTTCGTCATAAGCCTTTTCACAGAGTTTAATGGCTGCATCTCTTGCGTCGAACGAATTATCGGTATGAACGTGCATGTCCATTTTATTTTTGAATTTCAACGTGTTCACCTTTCTACATTTTGAAATCATTTATGCGTTTATTATACAATTATGTCAAAATGTTAGCAAGAGAAACGATTACAGATTTATACGCACAATGTATAACACACATAAATTCATGCTTTCGATGTTTTGCTATCGTACATTTCGATTTATACGCACAACGTATAAAATTTCAATTTACAAAATGGGATTCGGACGATTAATAATCGCCCACTACAGTGGGTGCGGCGCCTTCCCCGGTAGCCCGGGATTATGGGTCCTCGGGTGCCAAGAGCATAGATTTAAAATTTCTAAAATTTACATTCTTATTTTCTATCATCTCCTATTATCTGACATCTAAAATCCGTAATATAGAAAGATATCAGAAAATTTATAAGGAAATTTTTTGTGTTTTATGATATAATTTCAAGATATTGTAATAAAATTTTCAGGTAAGGAAAAATTCAATGAGAGCAATTATAACAGTTGTGGGACACGACACAGTCGGAATTCTTTCTAAAGTTTCAACCGCCTGTGCGGACAACGATGTAAATGTCATGGAAGTTACCCAGTCAATTCTTAGCGATTTATTCTGTATGATCATGCTTGTTGATGTCAATAAGCTGAAAATACCTTTTGGAGAATTTTCAGATTTACTCAGCGACTTGGGAAAAAAGGAAAATCTTAACATTAGAATTATGCGTGAAGATTTATTTAACTCAATGCACAGGATTTAATTAAGATATGATAAATACAAAAGACATTTTAGAGACAATTGAAATGATCGACAACGAAAATTTAGATATCCGAACCGTAACAATGGGTATCTCTCTTTTCGATTGTGCATGTGATGACATAGACAAAAGTTGCCAAAAAATTTACGATAAAATTACTACTAAAGCTAAAAATTTAGTTTCAGTTGTATCGGAAATTGAAAAAGAATATGGAATACCGATAATTCACAAAAGAATTTCCGTTACACCGATTTCACTTTTAGTAAGTGCTTCCGGGGGAGATCCCGTTAAATATGCGAAGGCCCTTCAAAAAGCCGCAGATGAGACCGGAGTCAATTTTATCGGCGGTTACAGTGCCTTAGTTCAAAAAGGAGCAACACCCGGAGATATCTCTTTGATTGAAAGCATGCCTGAGGCTCTGTCTCAAACGGAAAATATTTGTTCAAGTGTCAATTTAGCTTCCACTAAAGCCGGAATAAACATGGATATTGTGGAAAAAATGGGACATATAATAAAGAATACGGCAATTTTGACGAAAGATAAAAACTGCATTGGAGCAGCAAAACTTGTTGTTTTCTGTAATGCTCCGGAAGACAATCCGTTTATGGCAGGCGCTTTTCATGGTCCCGGCGAGGGAGACAGCGTCATCAATGTCGGTGTTTCCGGTCCCGGAGTTGTAAGATCTGCAATTGCAAAACACAAAGACGCTGATTTTGCGCGTATTGCAGAAATAATTAAAGAGACAGCTTTTAAGATTACAAAAATGGGTCAACTTGTTGCAAATGAAGCATCAAAAAGACTCAATGTTCCTTTCGGAATTGTAGATTTATCTCTTGCGCCAACACCTGCAATCGGTGATTCAGTTGCTCATATTCTTGAAGAAATGGGACTTGAAAGTTGTGGGGCACATGGAACTACGGCGGCACTTGCAGTTTTGAACGACTCGGTCAAAAAAGGCGGAGTTATGGCATCGGGCCATGTCGGAGGTCTTTCGGGAGCCTTTATTCCGGTTTCGGAAGATGCGGGTATGATTAATGCCGTTAAGACGGGCAATCTTTCAATCGAAAAGTTGGAAGCAATGACCTGCGTATGTTCGGTTGGTTTGGATATGATAGTAATTCCAGGCGACACTAAAGATGAAGTAATTTCTGCGATTATTGCCGACGAAGCGGCAATAGGTATGATAAATTCAAAGACGACAGCTGTTCGTGTTATTCCGGCAATAAATAAAAATGTCGGCGACAGTTTGGATTTCGGAGGACTTTTAGGATATGCTCCTGTTATTAAATTAAACACGGCGTCTCCTTTAAAATTTATAAACAGAAAAGGACGCATACCCGCTCCTTTAAACAGTCTTAAAAATTAGGAGGTTTTATTTTGGATAATTTAAGCAATAATCTAATCAACATGGAAAATGATATCCTTAAGTTTTGGGATGAAAATGAATGTTTTAAAAAACTCAAAGAAAAAAATGCAAACAATGAGCGTTTTAAATTTATTGACGGTCCCATTACGGCAAATAACCCTATGGGTGTTCACCATGCCTGGGGCAGATCTCTTAAAGATATTTATTTGAGATATAAAGCAATGTTTGGATATGATTGCAGATATCAAAACGGTTTCGACTCTCAAGGATTGTGGGTTGAAGTTGAAGTTGAAAAAGAACTCGGCTTTAACACTAAAAAGGACATTGAAGAGTACGGACTCGATAAATTTACAGAAAAATGTAAGGACAGAGTAAACAAATTTTCTAAAGTTATTACAGATCAATCAATCCGTCTCGGTCAATGGATGGAATGGGAAAATTCATATTACACTAATACCGACTTGAATATCGGCGGTATCTGGCATTTTCTGAAAAAATGTCACGAACAAGATGCAATTAAAAGCGAATATAAACCAATGCCCTGGTGCCCTCGTTGTGGAACATCCCTTTCAGAACATGAGATGACAGGTTCATATAAAAAGATCACTCACAACTCCGTTTTCTTTAAATTACCTCTTGAAGACGGAAGACGCGCCCTCGTTTGGACGACAACTCCTTGGACTTTGAGCTCAAACGTTGCCCTTGCGGTAAATGCCGATTTAGACTATGTGGAAGCTAAAGTAAAAAGTTCAGATGATATTTTAGTTTTGGGCAAAAATGCAATTTCCTACTTAGGCGATGATAAGCTTGAAATTTTGAGATCTTTCAAAGGAGAAGAACTTGTCGGTCTAAAATTTGAAACATGTTTTAAAGATTTTGAAGCTCAACAAGATGTAGAACACAAGGTCGTTAATTGGGAAGATGTTGACGCCGATGAAGGAACAGGAATTGTTCATATTGCTCCCGGTTGTGGTCTTGAAGACTTTGAACTCGGAGAAAGACTCGGTCTTGAAAAGATTATGCCGGTTGATGATGCCGGAATTTTCCTTGACGGATTCGGATTTTTAACCGGAAAAAATTCTCACGATGTTGCAGATGAAGTCTTTGAAGAATTAGATAAACAGGGTAAGCTCTATAAAGTTATGCCTTATGAACACAGTTATCCCGTTTGTTGGAGATGTAAAAGTGAAGTTATTTTCCGACTTGTTCCGTCTTGGTATATCACAACAGAAAAACTCAAACCTGCTCTGCTTGAAGCTTCTTCAAACGTTGATTGGGAACCTAAGTCGGGCGGAAAAAGAATGGCTGACTGGCTTACTAATATGGGCGACTGGAACATTTCAAGAAAACGTTTTTACGGTATGCCACTTCCCTTCTATAACTGTGAATGCGGAACTTTGACGGTAGTAGGCTCAAAAGATGAACTTGTCGAACTTGCCGCCGATAAAGAAAAAGCTAAGAACTTAAAGGAACTTCACAGACCTTATATAGATGAAATAGAAATTATCTGCCCGAACTGCGGTAAAAAAGTTAAAAGAATTCCCGAAATCGGAGATGTTTGGCTTGATGCGGGAATAGTTCCGTTTTCAACAACCGGATATTTTACCGACAGAAAAGAATGGGAAAAGAATTTCCCCGCCGACTGGGTCGTTGAAATGCATGAGCAGATTAGACTTTGGTTCTATTCTCTGTTATTTATGAGCACTGTTTTGGAAAACAGACCTCCTTATAAAAAAGTCTTGACTTACGGCTCTGTTGTTGCGGAAGACGGAAGCAAGTTCTCTAAAACCGGATTTATGATTAGATTTGAAGATGCGGTTAAGAAAATAGGTGCGGATCCTATTCGTTATCTCTACGCTTCAAACCCTATTACAAATGATGTTAGATTCGGCTTTAATTTAGGAGACGAAGCAAGAAGAAAGATTCTCGGATTTTATAATATCTTTACTTTCTATCAGACCTACGCTTCCATCGATAAACCTCATTTTGACGGATTTAAACCCGATAAATCGAAGCTTGATATAACGGATCTTTGGCTTATAAATATGACAAACGAATTTATCAAAAAGGCAAAGACATACATGGACGATTTCAAAGCCTATATGCTTGTTCGTGATTTTGAAGCCTTTATCGACAGTGTTTCAAATTGGTATATCCGTTCAAACAGAAGGCGTTTTTGGAAATCCGGAGACAGCGACGATAAAAAAATCGCATACTTTGTATTATTCTATGCAATTAAATCTTTGACTTTGATTATGTCACCGATTATCCCGTTCTTAACCGAAAAAATTTGGCAGGATTTAATCAGAAAAGTTGATGATAATGCAGAGCTTTCCGTTCACTTAAGTGATTGGCCGGAAGTTATGACAGGTTATGAAGACGAATCGATAGTTGCCGATACCGAATATGCAAGAGATATTATTCAAGCTGCACTTCGTTTGCGTAACGAAGCACAAATCAAAGTTCGTCAGCCGCTTTCAGTTTTATATGTGTGCGCGGAGGACAAAGAACTTGCAAGACTTGAAAAATTCAAGAAAATAATTACAGATGAACTCAATGTCAAAGAGATTAAGGGAATAAATGATTTTGATATTTTGGAAGACAGCTATCTTACGGTCAACTTCAAAAATGCAGGTCAGGTTCTCAAAAATAAGGTCAATCATCTCAAAGAGGTGCTTTCAAACTTAACACCGGCAGAACATGCAGTGTTTATTGAATCTCTCGAAAACAACGGATATATTTCTCTTCCCGATTTTGAAGAAAACTTAAATGCCAATATATTCAACATTGAAAAGAAGACTAAAGAAAATTACACTTCATCAATCTGCAACGACCAAAAAACCGTTGTTGCCCTTGATACAAGTATTTCAGAAGAGCTTGCAAAAGAAGGTACTCTCAGGGACATCGTTCGTTGTTGTCAGGTTGCAAGACGCGAAGCGGACTTTGATGTTTCACAGAGAATAAATATTTCATTAATCGGAGATTCTGATAAGATCAATCAAATCATCGATGAAAACCTCGAACATATAAAATCTGAACTTTTAGCAAACGAAGTATTAAGCGAAAATTTAACGAAAGTCGATTATAAGACTGAAGTTAAAATAAACGACGAAACTTTAGAAATTCAATTACAAAAATCAAAGGAGTAAATTATGATAAACAAAGAAACCACAATAGCTGAAATTTTAAACGAAAAACCCGAAGCTGCAGAAGTACTTATGGGAATCGGAATGCATTGTCTCGGTTGCCCGGCTTCTCAGGCAGAATCATTAGAAGAAGCCTGTGCCGTTCACGGTGTTGATGTTGAAGAAGTTATAGAAGAGATAGACAAACTTTAATAACTTATGTTAAAAACAAGGCTCGGAAGAATTTCCGATTCGGTCCGCTCGGGAGCGGTGCTGTGTGATATCGGCACCGACCATGCGGACCTTGTTGTATCTCTGATGCTAAACAAAAAAATTAAATTTGCCTATGCAACCGATTTAAGAGAAGGACCGCTTAAAAGAGCCAAAGAAAATATAAAAAATGCCGGGATCGAAGATAAAGTTGAGTGTATTTTAAGTGACGGCTTTGAGAATTTAAAAAACAAGAACGACATTACAGATGTTGTAATTTCCGGTCTGGGCGGAGAGACAATAATAAAGATTTTAACATCCTGTCCTATTCTTCATAATCCAAAGATAAATTTTATTTTAAGTCCTCAATCCAAAGAAGAAAAACTCCGTTTTTTTCTAAATGAAAACGGTCATACATTTAATGAAATAACGGTTGACGAAAACGGCAAAAAATATTTGATTTTTATTTCTAAATTTTCAGACAACAAGACTTCGCTTTCTCTTAAGCAAGAATTTTTCGGATTAAACGACGACGAGCAATATAAAAAAATTATTTATAACACACTGATTAAAAGGCTGAAAAACAAAGAATATGAACTTGAGCGCAGAAGTAATATTATAAAATTATTAGATGAGGTGAAAAATGATTACAGTTAAAGATATATATTCATACATCGATGAACTTGCGCCATACGAAACTCAGGAAAGCTGGGACAATTCAGGGCTTAATGTAGGCAGTTTTCAAAGAGAAGTCAAAACTGTGGGCTTTGCATTGGACGCAACGAAAAACACAATAAAAAAAGCAAAGAACAGTGATTGTGATTTACTCATTACTCATCACCCGGTTATTTTCAGTCCCCTATCCCATATTTATAATGACAATCCCGCCTACTATGCTATTCAAAATAACATAGATATTTTATCCGCACATACAAATTGGGATGCCTGTGACGACGGAGTAAATGATATATTGGCTGAAAAAATCAATCTAAAAAACATCAAAAGATTAACCGACAGCAGTCTTTCAATGATAAGAGTCGGAGAGACAGAAGATGATTTTGAAACTTTTTTGGAAAATGTGAAAAACCAACTAAACAATAAAACTATTACAAATAATATTTTTAGAAAGCCTCATAAAGTTGCTGTTTGCGGAGGATCAGGCGGAAGTTTGCTAAACGATATTTATTTTGCCGGACTTGATACTCTTGTAACCGGCGAAGCAAAGCACAGTGATTTTATAACCGCAAACAATTTAAACCTTAATCTTTTTGTCTGCGGACATTATGAAACGGAAAATATAAGTGTTCCCGTTTTAAAATCAAAGATTGAAAATAAATTTGAAAATTTGAACTGTATTTTATTTGATGAAAATCCGATAATAAGGTAAAACATGGCATTTGACGGAATATATCTTCATTTTATTATTGAAGAATTAAATCAAAAATTGAATAACACGAGAATTTACAAGCTATATCAAATTTCAAAAAATGAGCTTCTGTTTGTTTTTCGAGGAAAAGAACAGCTAAATCAAAAGCTTTTGATTAGTATTGATCAAAGTTTTTGCAGAATTCATTTGACTGACAAGGATTATGATAATCCCAAAAAACCATCGATGAAATGTATGTATCTTCGTAAAAAGCTGCTCGGAGCAAGATATCTTGAAGCTACTCAAGTTTCAAACGACAGAGTATTAAAAATAAAACTTCTGGCAACGGATGAAATCGGAGAAGAACAAAATTTGGAAATAGAGATTTCATTAGTGTCTTCAAATCCTTATTTTCATTTGAACTTAAATAACGAGCTTTTGTTTACACTCAATGATAAACACGCAGAAAAACTTATAACCGATAATAAATTGAATGTATTTAAAACGGACTTAGATGTAATTGCAGATAAAATAAATAGCGAAAATCAGCATGATTACCGCGATATTATAGGTGTTATTCAGGGACTGTCTCCAAGCAACGCAAAGTATTTATATGAAAAGTTTGATCTTGATAACTATAAAGATCTCGCCTTTTCCCTGCTTAATTTCAAAAAATATTTAGTTTCCGACAGCGTCGAATTTAATATAATTTTAGACGATAATAAATATAAGGATCTTACATTTTTATCTAAAGAGTTTTTGCCAGACGATATTGAGTTAAAAACATATAATTCTGCACACATTGCCTGTGATGAGTTTTATTTTAACAAAGCAAGAGAAAACAGCATAAAGAGCAAAACTTATTCTCTAAATAAAAAAATTCAAAGTCTGATAAAGAGAACTGAAAAGAAATTAATTATTCAAAA
>CABTZO010000029.1 GCA_902489335.1 uncultured Oscillospiraceae bacterium
ATTTTTCATTTTTTTCTCCTTAAAAAAAATAGACCTGTAATAATAACAGGTCGCAAATTCCCTGCGTTGGCATTATCCATATCAGGTAAAAGGGTCAAGGTCAAACCTACTCTCAGCGAAAAGCTCCCCGTCAAATATCTTTCGATATCTATTATTTAATTTATACAAATTTACCATAAATAAAGCGTTTATGCAAATATTTTCAATTTTTGATTATAAAATCGGCATCTGTGGGAAATACTATAATTAAACTTCCGTCTTTTACGGCGATCTTGGCTTCTTTACCTGTAAATTCATTGCTAACGCCGATAGGAAATGAATATTCTAAAGTTTTATTACGAATTTCATATTTTAAATTTTCGATATTAACTCCGAAAGCTTGTTTAGATAGCGCAAAGATTGAGATTGTCCCCGTGCAGCTTTTATCAAAGATTATTTTTTCGTTTTCTATAACTGTAATAACTTCATTCATACCGACAATATATCCCTGAGCGTTGTTTTCTTTGATATATCTTAATATTTGAAGATTTGCTATGCTGTGGTCGATTCTCCCGCCCAAGGCACCATAAATTTTAATTTTCTTGAAACCCAAGTCCAGAGCTTTTTTTACAGACAGTAAAAGATCCGTATCATCTTTTTCGGTAGGGTAAGAAATTATGTTTTTAAAATCCGGAAGTTCAGAAAGAGAATCAAAATCTCCGATTAAATAATCCGGTTTAATATTATTATTTTTCAAATTAAGATAACCCGCATCGGCGGCAATTATTAAATCTCCCGCTCTTTTATCGAAAGCGGAAAAATTAAAATCCATAGGTCCTACAATGTAACAACAATTCATAATCTCACCTCGATTATTATATCATTTATAATATTTTTGTTAAAGTTTAAGACAAAATTTCGAAAAAAAGATATTCTTAATTGTAATTATTCTCATTATGGGTTATAATTAAGATAGTTTATTCAGAAAGAGAGGTAAAAAATGGGAAAAGAAAAAGTTGACAATAAGGCTTTAAACAAAGTCAGTTATGGGCTTTATGTCGTTTCGGCAACATATAAGGGTAAACATAACGCCTTTATTAACAATACCTTTGCGATTGCGTCAATAAAAGGACCTATTGCTTTGATTACGATTAACAAGCTCAATTATACACATGAGCTCATTTATAGAACAAAAAAATTCAATGTTTCAATGTTGGATGAAACCAGTGATTTTGAAATTTTCAAGCACTTTGGTTTTCAAAGCGGAAGAGATGTTGATAAATTCAAGGATTTCAAAGATTACGATACCGACTCAAACGGGCTTGCTTATCTCACAAAATCCACAAACGCTTATTGCTCATGCGAAGTGTTTGATATGATAGATGTCGGAACTCACACTTTGTTTCTTGCAAAAGTAGTAGAGGCAAAAGTTATCGGTGATAAACCCTCACTCACTTATGATTATTATCATAAAAATATAAAAGAAGAAATAAAGGCTGAAGACACAACAAAAACGGGCTGGAGATGTACAATCTGCGGTTATGTCTATGAAGGTGATGAATTACCTGATGACTTCGTCTGCCCTGTATGTAAACATGGGGCAGAGGATTTTGAAAAAATAGGATAAAAATTTTTAATTTTATTAAGGAGGAAATTATGGAACTTAAAGGATCAAAAACAGAAAAATGTCTACAACAGGCGTTTGCAGGTGAATCACAAGCTCATACCAAGTATCAGTATTATGCTTCACAGGCAAAGAAAGACGGATATGTTCAAATATCCAAGATTTTTGAAGAAACATCAAGAAACGAAAAGGAACACGCTAAAATTTGGTTTAAGAAACTGCATGAGGGAGGAATTCCCACAACAACAGTTAATCTTGAAGACGCTGCAGCAGGCGAACATTATGAGTGGACCGAAATGTATCCGGAATTTGCTAAAATGGCAAAAGAAGAGGGCTTTGATGATATAGCAAAACTTTTTGAAGGTGTTGCAGCTATTGAAAAGCATCATGAAGAAAGATACAAAAAACTTCTTGAAAATGTTGAAAACGGTCTTGTATTCTCAAGAGACGGAGACAAAATTTGGCAATGCGATAACTGTGGACATATTTACATCGGAAAAGAAGCTCCCGAAATTTGCCCGGTTTGCGATCATCCGAAAGCATACTTTATGATTAAGGCTGAAAACTATTAATAAAATAAAGGAGAATAATTATGGAACTTAAATTTTACAGATGCGAAATTTGCGGCAACATAGCAGTTAAAGTTGTAGATCAAAATACACCTGTTGTTTGTTGCGGAAAACCTATGCAGGAATTAGTTGCAAATTCTACAGACGCAGCTAAAGAAAAACATGTACCCGTTGTTGAAAATGACAATAATAACATCATTGTTAAAGTCAGCGAAGTTGAACATCCGATGGAGGAAAAACATTACATTCAATTCATCGCTATTCAAACAGAAAAAACGGTTCAATATGTTCGTTTAAATCCGGGTGAAAAACCATGTGCAAAATTTGCCGTTGCAGATGACGATAAATTTGTTGCTGCTTATGAATTTTGCAATTTACACGGACTTTGGAAAAATAATTAAAAGGAGACAGTAAAATGAAATATGTTTGCGATATCTGCGGATTCCAGTATGATGAAGCAGCAGGAGATCCTGATAATAACATAGCTCCGGGAACAAAATGGGAAGATTTACCCGATGACTTCACTTGCCCACTTTGCGGCGCAACAAAAGATCAGTTTTCAGAAGCTTAAATTTTAAAAAGAAAAACCCGAGTTATTTAAACTCGGGTTTTTTCTTGTGATTTTTTATTTTAGCTTTTCAGCTTCGTTTTTTGTTGTTTCTTTAGCATTGACTTGAGTGCTTTGACAATCTCCTGCCATCGGGCAACCACAACAGCCGCCTCCACAGCCGGAATTCTTTTGTGCTTTTCTTTTTTTTATCATATATATGATAATAGATATAACAATAAGTAAAACGATTAAAGCAACAATAACTGTACCTGTATTCATATATTACCTCAAAATATCAAACTTTAATTTCAAGCTTTTTAGACTCTTTGTAAGGACGGAAAAGCATATACAGAATAAAGCAGAGAACTAATACTGCGGCAATCAAACCGACTATATTTATATTGTTTGTAAATGCGTTGCCGAATTGATAGATGATTAGAGCAACCGCATAAGCGTAAATACACTGATAGGAAACGGCAAAAATTGTCCACTTTGCGTTGTTCATCTCTCTCTTTATAGCTCCCACTGCGGCAAAGCATGGGGCACACAGAAGATTAAAGCTGAGGAATGAATAGGCCGCAAGTTGTGTCATACCTGTAAAGTCAAGTACACCGAATACCGCAACAACTTCTTCTTTTGCAACAAGTCCCATTATTGTTGCGATTGTAGCTTTTATGTTTGCAAATCCAACCGGAATAAAGATCCATGAAATTGCTTTTCCTATATATCCCAATACGCTGTTCTCAAGTTCCAAGTCGGGACTGAATCCGAACGAACCGTCAATCATACCGAGTTTAGAACCGAGCCAGATTATAATCGAAGAAATAAGTATAACGGTTCCCGCTCTTTTAATGAACGATGAAAGTCTTTCCCAAACTCTCGTCATAACATTTTTAAACGTTGGAATGTGATAGGCGGGGAGTTCCATAACGAAAGGAGCCGGATCACCGGAGAATCTCTTAGTCTTTTTAAGCATAATACCCGAAACTATGATTGAAATTATTCCGAGGAAGTATGTACTCGGTGCAACCCACCATTTACCGTCGAACAAAGCGGCAGAAATAAGTGCAATGATGGGAAGTTTTGCTCCGCAGGGCATGAAAGTTGTTGTCATAACCGTCATACGTCGGTCACGTTCGTTTTCAATTGTTCTTGATGCCATAATTCCCGGAACTCCACAGCCTGTCGAAATAAGCATCGGTATAAATGATTTTCCTGACAAACCGAATTTCCTGAAAATTCTGTCCAAGATGAAGGCAATTCTCGCCATATAACCGGAACCTTCTAAGATTCCAAGGAGTATAAACAGAACAAACATCTGAGGCAAGAAGCCCAAAACTGCACCGACACCGCTTACAATACCGTCTAAGATTAAACTTTTGAGCCATTCAGCTGTATTTAATTTATCTAAGCCCTTTTCAACAACCGCCGGAACTCCGGGTATCCAAATACCAAAATCGTCTTTTTCAGGCTTATCGGGACTTTCCAATGCAGAATCTATGGTTTTTGAAATGTCAAAACCTTTTTCGGTAAGTTCTGCACCGTATGTTCCGTAAGCTTCTTCAAAATCTTCATAACTTTTTTTGTTAATTGATTCCAAAATCGCATCGGCACCGACAACACCGGCTTTATCGGCTTTTTCAACGGTTTCCTTAACATTTGGAGTAAATATATATTTTTCGGAAAATTCGCTTATCTTCTCTTCATATTCTTTTGAACCTATACCGAAAAGATGAAATCCGTCTCCAAACAGTCCGTCATTTGCCCAATCCGTTGCAAAGGTACCGACAGTTGTAACCGAAATATAGTAAACAAGGAACATTATAACTACAAAAATCGGTAGACCTAAGAACCTATTTGTTACAACTCTGTCTATCTTATCCGACAGAGAAAGATGTCCGTGATCTTTTTTTGTCTGGATACCTTTTAATATTTCGCCGATATAGATATATCTTTCGTTCGTGATAATACTTTCTGAGTCATCATCAAGTTCTTTTTCAACAAGTTTGATGTCCTCTTCAATATGTTCCATGATTTCCGGCTTAATGTTTAAATTTTGCAGGACTTTTTCATCGCGCTCGAAGATTTTAATCGAATACCAGCGCTGTTTAGATAAGTCCATATCATGAATAACGGCTTCTTCAATATGTGCTAAAGCATGTTCAACAATTCCCGAAAATTCAGGACTTGGAACAGCTTTTGTGCCGGCAATTTCTTTAACGGTTTTTACAAGCTCTGCGACACCTTTTCCCTTTAACGCAGAAATAGGAACAATCTTGCAACCGAGTTGCCTTGATAGTTCTTCAATATTGATTTTGATTTTGTCTTTTTCAACAACATCAATCATATTTATTGCAACAACTACTGGAATTCCAAGTTCAACAAGTTGAGTTGTCAAGTATAAATTTCTTTCCAAATTAGTTCCGTCAACAATATTAATTATTGCGTCGGGATTCTCTTCAAGTAAATAATTTCTTGCAACAACTTCTTCAAGCGTGTAAGGCGAAAGGGAATATATACCGGGAAGGTCGGTTAAAGTTATTTCCTTATTGTTCTTAATTTTTCCTTCTTTTTTTTCAACTGTAACTCCGGGCCAGTTACCGACATATTGGTTAGAGCCTGTAAGTCTGTTAAACAGGGTGGTTTTACCGCTGTTAGGATTACCGGCAAGTGCAACTTTTATTTCCATATTTTCTCCTTAATATTCAACATCTATAATTTTTGCGTCATCACGCCTGAGAGACAGCTCATAACCTCTGACATTGAGCTCTAAAGGATCTCCGAGAGGAGCAGGTTTTCTTACAAAAATAGAAACACCCTTTGTGATACCCATATCCATAATTCTTCTTTTAATGGCGCCCTCACCGTTGATTTTCTTAACTTTTACGGTTTCGCCGATTTTAACTTCACTTAGTGTCATATTTTTCCTTTCAGATTAAAATTAAATAAAAATTTTACGGGCAATGCTTTTGTCGATTCCGACACGGCTGTCACGAATATTTACAATAATATTTTCTCCGATAGCAGAGACGATTGTAACGTGACCACCAACTGTAAAACCAAGATCAGCAAGTCTTTTTTTGACCTGATCATTGCCGCCTATTTTTTTTATTACGTTGTCCGTTCCTATATCCGCAAGGGACAGGGGCATCATATCTCATCCTCCTTTACAATCGTTAGTTGAGACTAACTTCGCAACAATAATATGATATTTGTTTTCTTTTGTCAAGAAAAAATTAAATTAAATTTTTAAACCGATTATTTTATGATTATCAGATTAATTTTTATTAAAACAACAAATGAATATAATTATAATATTTCAATAAAATTGACAATTTCTATTTTTTGTGATAGAAATAATTGTATAAAGTATATAAATTTTTGTCTTTTTAGGAGGCGACATTATGAAAAAATTTTTCAAAAGAATATTTAAATTAGGTTTACTGTCGGGACTTGGATATTTCCTATATGATAAATTTATGGCAAAGAAATAAGTTCTAAAAATAAAAAGCGGAAACTTTGAAGTTTCCGCTTTTTGTGTTTTTATCTAATTCATTGACTCACAAATTTCATCTGCTATTTTGTCTAAAATTTCAAGTTGATCTGATTTCAATGAAGATTTTATTGTTAGACGAGTATCCGTAAAGTTCATTTTGAGTGGTGTGAGGAGTTCTTCGATTTTTTTGCCGGCTTGAGGAACCCAGGAGCCGTTTTCTATTATGGTAACGGTTCTGTTTTGGATGTTGTGAGTTGTAATGTGTGCGATTAGTTCGTCCATCTTGGCAAATAATCCGTTGTTGTATGTAATTGAAGCCAAAACTATGTTTGAAGCATAGAAAATGTTTGACAAGATATATGAGTGATCTATTCTCGACACATCAAACATATGTATATTTCTGATTCCGCGTTCTTCAAGTTTCGAAGCAAGAATATTGCAGACATTTTCTGTATGACCATAAACGGAAGCATAGGCGATACAACAGGATTTTTCTTCCGGTTCAAACCTACTCCACAAGTCATATTTTTCAATGTATTTATCTAAATCTTCAGCTATGACCGGACCATGCAGAGGACAAAGCATCGAAATATCAAGTTTTGCTGCTTTCTTAAGCAAGTTTTGAACCTGCATTCCATATTTGCCGACAATGTTTGAATAATATCTTCTTGCATTCGGTAACCAAGAATCTTCAAATCTATTTGTGTTTGCGAAAATATCTCCGTTCAATCCGCCGAATATACCAAACGCATCTCCTGAGAACAAAGCCTTAGTTTTTTTATCATAAGTAACGATTGTTTCAGGCCAATGAACCATTGGTGCCATATAAAATACAAATTCATGATTTCCGGTTTTAAGACTATCTCCTTCATTAATCGTATTTATTTTGACATCTATGCCTTCAAAGAATTGATGAATAAGATTTTCAGCTTTTTTATTGCACATTACTGTCAAGTTCGGATATTTTTTATAAACTTCGTTTATCAAAGCACAGTGGTCAGGTTCCATATGATTAATTATGAGATAATCAAGCTCTCTGCCTTTTAAAACATAATCTAAATTATCAAAGAAAAGATCTGCAATCGCTCTGTCTGCTGTGTCGATAAGAACAGTCTTTTCATCATCAACAAAGTAAGAGTTATAAGAAATACCGTCGGGAACGGGGAAAACATTTTCAAAAAGACCGATTTTTTTGTCTTCACCGCCAATCCAATAAGTGTTTTCAGCAACTTTTTTTATGTTATGCATTATAACCTCCAATATTTTAGCTATGAATTAAGTTTAACATTAAGAAGTCTAAAACTCAACCTTGCAATGTTTTGTGTCCGGGATTATTAATCCCGGGATCTTCGTTTACATCATAAAAATAATTTAATAAATAATGCACGGGCGATTGATAACCGCCCGCTACGGCGATGGGGGATAACCGTCCGCTATGTTGGTTTGTGATAATTGGGGATGATAATGCTTCCCCCTCCCTGGTAGCCCGGGATTATTAATCCCGGGTTCATCGTTTAACATATAAAAATAATTTAATCAAAAAAAGCACGGGCGATTGATAACCACCCGCTACTGCAGAGATGATGTATATAATCTAAAACCTAACAAGGACTCGAAATATAAAAGTATAACGTTTTTTCTGTGGTGACAATCAAAGGTAAATATTGTATAATACGACTTGAACTTTTACCTTTAGGAGTAAAGATGCAAAGAGAAAAAAAATATGATTCAAAAAATAAAAAGAAAGAAAAAAAGATAATTGGTTTTACTTCAAACGTATATGACAGCGTGGGCGTCTTAATCACTGCCGTCATAATAATAACGTTTTTCTTTACCTTTGCGTTTCGAGTGTTGGGGGTAAACGGTGAATCTATGGAACCGACTTTACATAACGGTGAATGGATTTTTGTTTCTCAGTATGAAATTGACTACAAACCTCAATACGGAGATGTTGTCGTTGTTTCACAGCCGAATTATTTTCACGAGAATTTGGTGAAAAGAGTTATTGCAACCGAGGGACAAACAGTAGACATAGATTTTGAAAAAGGCGAAGTTTTTGTTGACGGAAAGAAGTTAAAAGAACCATATATAAACAATCCGACCACAAACAGTGGCGATATAAAGTTCCCAATGACCGTTCCAAAAGGGTATTCTTTTGTAATGGGCGATAACAGGCAAAATTCAACTGATTCCAGAAGCTCGTTGATCGGTAACATAAAAAATGATTATATTATGGGCAAAGTAAAATATAAGTTCGGACGTTCCGGTTTCAAAAAAGTTGAGGCGGTGTCTCAAAAAAACAATGGCTGAATTTCAAAAACAATTTGTGCAGTGGTTTCCCGGACATATGGCGAAGGGACTTAAAAATATTCGTGCAGATCTAAAAAAAGCAGATGCTGTAATTGAGGTTTTAGATGCAAGGGCACCAATTGCAACTTCCAACCCTGAAATAAAAAAACTGATTCAAAACAAAACCTGGATTTCAATTTTAAATAAATCTGATTTAGCGGATAAATCAGTGACTGAAGAATGGATTCAACATTTAGAGGGAGAAAACCATACAGTTTTATCGCTTAATTTAAAGAATAAAAAAGATGTAGAAAAACTTATTTCTGTTATAAAAACACTCTCAAAAAAAAGGCAGGCACAGAAATCTTATAAGACAAGATTTGCAATTATGGTCCTGGGAACACCTAATACCGGAAAATCGACACTCATAAACAGACTTTCACAAAAAAGTTCTTTAAAGACGGAAAATAAACCGGGAGTGACAAGACAAAATATAATGAAAACTCTCTCTTTTGGTGTTGATTTAATTGATACACCGGGGATCCTACCTCCGTCGCTCGAAAGTCGTGAAATCGGCGAGAAACTTGCTTTTTTAGGTTCAGTTGCGCCGGCTTCCTATGATACAACAAATATAGCCTGTAAGTTGATTGAATTTTTGCAAAACGAATACACAAATTCAATTTCAAACAAATACGGAGTTGATATAAAGAAATTAAATTCTTTTGAAGTTTTAACCGAAATCGCAAAGAAGAGATCAATGAAACTAAAAGGCGACGAGTATGATGTTTTGCGAGCGGCTGAAATGCTACTTTCAGATTTCAGAAACGGAAAACTCGGTAAAATAAGTTTGGAAAGACCAAGATGAATTTTGAATGCGAAAACGCTTTGAAAATAAAATATAAAAGAATTTGCGGAATTGACGAAGCGGGAAGAGGCCCACTTGCCGGACCTGTTGTTGCGGCGGGAGTTATTTTACCTGATGATTTTAATTTAGACGGAATAAACGATTCGAAAAAAATAAGCGCAAAAAAGAGAGAGGCCCTTTTCGATTATATAATTCAAAATGCCGTCGATTATGACATTGAGTTTATAAACGAAAAGATAATTGATGAAATAAACATTTTGCAGGCAACTTTACTTGCCATGAAAAATGTTGTCCTTAAATTAAACCCCGATTATTATTTAGTTGACGGAAATCAAATGATAGACGTAAAAACCAAAGGAAAATCAGTGGTTCATGGGGACGCCACAGTTGCAAGTATAGCCGCGGCCTCCATACTCGCAAAAGTCTCAAGAGACAGGTTCATGTCAGAACAGTCAAAAATTTATCCCGAATATAATTTTGAAAAACACAAGGGCTATGGAACCAAACTGCATCGAGAAAAAATCTTGGAATTTGGTCCTTGTGAAATTCACAGAAAGACTTTTTTGAGTAAAATCTTAAAACAGGAGCCATAATTGAACTTAAATAAAATCGGTACCTTGGGTGAAAATACAACAGTAAAATATTTGAAGAAAAACGGATATAAAATAATCGACAGAAATTATAGTTGCAGATTCGGAGAAATTGACATAATAGCGAGGAAAAATGAATATCTTGCTTTTGTGGAAGTTAAGGCAAGGGGAATAGATGCACTTTTTTCTCCGATTCAGGCGGTTACCCCCGGTAAACAAAATAAAATAAAATATACTGCCGAACTTTATTTATCTGAGAAGGATATAAATGATCTGCAACCGAGATTTGATGTTTCTGAGATTTTTGTAAAAAACAACAAAGTTGATAAAATAAATTATATTGAAAATGCTTTTTAAGGAGAAAAAATGGAATATACAAGCACTAGAAACAATAAATTGAGAGTAAGCTCGGCTTATGCTATAAGCAACGGAATTTCGAGCGACGGTGGACTTTTTGTACCTACAAAAGTTCTTCATTTAAGTGATGAACAGATAAAATCAATGGCCGATATGTCTTATCAAGAAAGGGCAGTATTTATTCTTTCTCTTTACTTAACTGATTTTACAAAAGATGAAATTGAATATGCGGTAAACAATGCGTATTCAACAGAAAAATTTATAAGCGACAAGATTGCACCGATTAAGAAAATATCTAATGAAAGATATATTCTTGAACTTTTTGGCGGACCTACCTGTGCATTCAAGGATATGGCTTTACAATTACTTCCTTATCTTATGAGCTTAAGTATAAAAAAAGAATCTTCGAGCAAAGAAACGATTATACTGACAGCCACTTCCGGAGATACGGGAAAAGCAGCTCTTGAGGGATTTAAGGACGTTGAAAATACTAAAATCTTTGTCTTTTATCCCGGCAGCGGTGTAAGTGTAATGCAAAAGTTGCAGATGGAAACCCAAGAAGGTGAAAATGTTTATGTTTACGGCATTGAAGGTAATTTTGATGACGCTCAAACTGCCGTAAAAACTGTCTTTACCGATGAGAAAACAAAAAAAGCGCTTGAAGAAAATAACAAGAGCTTTTCTTCTGCAAATTCAATTAACTGGGGAAGACTTCTGCCTCAAATTGTATATTATTTTTCAGCCTATGTTGAAATGTTTAAAAACAATGAAATTGAGTTCGGAGAAAAGGTAAATGTTGCTGTTCCTACGGGAAATTTTGGAAATATACTTGCTGCTTATTATGCATATAAAATGGGACTCCCGATAAAAAGACTGTTGTGTGCTTCAAATAAAAATAATATTCTCACAGATTTCATCAAAACCGGCGTCTATGATAAAAATCGTCCTTTCTATACAACGGCTTCTCCGTCTATGGATATTTTAATTTCTTCGAATTTAGAGCGCCTTTTGTTTGAACTTTATGATCATGATGACGAAAAAGTAAAAAATCTTATGACTGAGCTTAAAAATAACGGTAAATATAAAATAGAAGATGAGATACTTGAAAAGTTGGATGAAGTATTTTCCGCTGAATTTGCAAGCGAAGAAGAGATGAATCAGGCCATTTCGGAGACATATAAAAACGATGGTTATTTAATTGATACACATACTGCAGTTGCTGTAAACTGTCTTTCAAAGTCGAATTTGTTCGGAGAAAAGACAATAATCGCATCAACGGCTTCAGCTTTTAAATTCCCAAAAAGTGTGCTTTCGGCTTTGTCGCAAGATAATGATTTAAGTGATTTGGAAGCTTTGAAAAAATTATCAAAATTCTCAAATCTTGAGATACCCAAACCACTTCAAAATCTTGATAAAAAAGAAGTTAGATTTGACAAGGTTCTTAAAAATGCTTCCATTAAAGATAAAATACTTGAGGATTTGAATATAAAATGAGTATTTACGCAATTTCGGATTTGCATCTGTCACTTTCAGTCGATCATAGAATGGATATTTTTGACGGTTGGGAAAATTATGATAAAAAGATAGAAAAAAACTGGAAAGAGACAGTAAAAAATAATGACACCGTAATTGTTCCCGGAGATGTATCTTGGGGAATAAATTTTGAGGAGTCAAAAGAAGATTTTAAGTTTATAGAAAATTTACCCGGGAAAAAAATAATTCTCAAAGGTAATCACGATTATTGGTTTAGCACGCATAACAAGATGAATAAATTTTTTGAAGAAAATGATATAGGAAGCATAAAAATTTTAAGCAATAATGCTTATGAAGCAGAAGATAAAATCATTTGCGGCACCCGGGGTTGGTCAATTGCCTGCGGGGACGACAGTGTTACCGATAAAAAAATCCTAAGACGTGAAGTTATTCGTCTTAAGAATTCTTTTGAATATGCAAAGGAAAACTTAGATGTGGAAAACAAAGAAATTATTGCATTTTTTCATTTTCCGCCGGTTACAGTTTTCAACTCTTGTAAAGATATAATAAAAGTGCTTTTAGAATACGATATAAAAAAATGTTATTACGGCCATCTTCACGGAGATATAAGTGATTTGAAATTTGAGGGTGAATACTCCGGGATTGATTTTACTCTCGTTGCAGCCGATCACATAAAGTTTAAACCGATTAAAATTAATTAAAAAAATGGTGCGGATGACAGGAATCGAACCTGCACG
>CABTZO010000030.1 GCA_902489335.1 uncultured Oscillospiraceae bacterium
TCCCTATGTTCTTTATTTCGGACTTATTATAGGTGCGACACTCGGAGGAAACCTTACACCGATAGGCGCATCTGCGAATATTGCAGGTATAGGAATTCTTAGAAAAGAGGGATACGAAGTTAAGAATTCCGATTTTTTCAAAATCAGTATTCCGTTTACCCTTGCTCCCGTTTTAGCGGGCTACGCACTTGTATGGTTAACTTTCAGAAATGTTTGACCAATCAATCGGCTTAAGATTATTCTCAATTAAATAATCATTCGTTTTACTAAACGGCTTACTGCCGAAAAAGCCACGAGAAGCGGAAAGCGGACTGGGATGCGGAGATTTAATTACCAAGTGGAGAGGATTTTTAATCTTCTCCTCTTTTGCTTGAGCTTTTTTCCCCCATAAAATAAAAACTATCGGTCGATTTTCCGCGGCAATTTTATCTATTATATGATCTGTGAAAATTTCCCATCCCATATTTTGATGAGAAGCAGCCTGATGCGCTCTCACGGTCAAAACGGTGTTTAAAAGTAAAACTCCTTGCTCTGCCCAAGATTTCAAATATCCGCTTTGTGGCATATGAACATTCAAATCCGTCTCTATTTCCCTATATATATTTTTAAGAGACGGTGGGAGGCTTATTCCCGGTTTAACTGAAAACGCAAGTCCATGAGCTTGATTTTCATCGTGATATGGGTCCTGCCCCAGGATCACAACTTTGACATCTTTGAGCGGCGTCCATTTCAGCGCATTAAAAATATCATACATATCCGGATAAACAGTCTTGGTTTTATATTCGTTTTTCAGAAAATTTCTGAGCCTTTGATAATACGGCTGTTCCATCTCTTCAAAGACAAAATCAGACCAGTCGTTTTGAAAAATATCTTTCATTTTATCTCCAATATAATTTATTAGGCGAAAATTAATTTTTCTTTATCTTAAATTCAATTTCCAACAAATTAAACAAAATCTTGCGATTTCGGTAACAGTATTATATAATTATTACCAATATATCTATATCCTACAATAAAAAGAAAAGGAGTTCAAATATGGACAATGAAAAAAAATCTGCTCTTAAAAAAAGCAGAGAAGAAAACACCGGTCTTTGGCAAGCTATAAAATATATATTATTCTCTTTAAGTGCCGGAATAATTGAATTTACAATATTCAACATATTATTATATTTTTTGCCTATTGATCCTCATAAGACAATTAATTTCGTTCAACAACTACCTCTTAAAAATTTTGTTGCAACAATAATTTCTCTTTGTATTGCAACTTTATGGAACTTTACAATAAACAGAAAATTCACATTTAAGTCGGCAGCCAACGTTCCCCGTGCTATGTTCTTGGCATTTTTATTCTATGTTCCGTTTTTCCCGCTTAAACTTTGGCTGAACGGATTTTTACCTTTATATTTTGCGAGAAACGCAGCTATGCAAGCAGGAATGACTGCAATTGCTTATGTAAACAAACATAAATACATTGCTGTTATCGTTGAAATTATGACTCTTATTCTTAACGGAGTTTGTGAGTTTAGCTGGCAGAAATTTGTTATTTACAGAAATCAAATAAATACTAACGACAGTTCGCAACAAGTTGAAGAAAAAAATTAAATAAAATTGAAAAAGACATTTCGGAATATTCCGAAATGTCTTTTATTATGCATATATCAGCTCTTTTTTATATAAAGTGTTCTCATTGAGTTTAGCACCGCTAAAATCATAACGCCGACATCTGCAAAAATTGCAATCTTAAGGCCTATAATACCAAGAGCACCTAAGATGAGAGACAGGACTTTCACACCTAAAACACCATAGATGTTTTCGTTTACAATCTTCATAATATTTTTTGCTGTTTTAATAGATTTCGGTATATTTTCGGGATTATCGTCCATTAAAACTACATCAGCCGCTTCAATTGACGCATCAACACCCATGGCACCCATTGCCATGCCTATATCGGCAGCGGAAAGCGCAGGGGCATCATTCAAACCGTCTCCTACAAATAAAACCGTGTCTCCCTTGTTTAAACCGGATTTTACTGTTTCAAGCTTATTTTCCGGTAAAAGTTCAGAATGAAAGTCGTCTATATTAAGTTCTTTTGCAACTGATTCGGCAACATTTTTTTTGTCACCGGTAAGCATTGTGATTTTTGATATACCGAGCTTTCTCAGCTTTTCTATCGTCTGTTTTGAGCCGGGTTTTATAGCGTCGTTGATTAAAATATGTCCTAAATATTCTTTATCAAGAGCAACATGCAAGACTGTTCCGATTTCCGAACATTTAATATAATCTAAGTTATTTGTTTCCATAAGCTTTCTGTTACCGACTAAAACTTCGTGCCCGTCAACGAAAGCCTGAACTCCCTGTCCGGCAATCTCTGTTATATCTTTTACTCTGCTTATATCAAGCTCTTTGGAATAAGCATCTTTTACGCTCTTTGCAATCGGATGAGAAGACGCCGATTCTGCATATGCCGCATATTCCAATATTTTTTTCTCATCAATCTTGTTATGGTGAATTGCAACAACTTTGAAAACACCCTCCGTCAATGTTCCGGTTTTATCCATTATAACTTTTGTTATTTTGGAAAGCTGCTCTATATAATTTGAGCCTTTTATCAGGATACCATTCCTGCTTGCACCGCCCATACCCGCAAAAAATGACAGTGGGATCGATAAAACAAGTGCGCAGGGGCAACCTATTACAAGAAATACCAAACTTCTGTATATCCATTGATCCCACATCGGACTTTGATTTAAAATCATTTTAATTACGGGAGGCAAAATGGCAATAATAAGTGCCAAAGAACAAACAACGGGAGTATATACTCTCGCAAATTTTGTTATAAATTCTTCGTGTTCCGATTTTTCGGAGCTTGCGTCCGTTACAAGTTTAAGAAGTTTCGAAGCTGTTGACTCTTCAAATGCTTTTGTCGTTTTAACTTTAATCATACCGGAAACATTAATACAACCGCTGTAAACTTCACTTGATTCCTCAACATAAACCGGCATGCTTTCACCTGTTATTGCAGCTGTATCAACAGATGAAACGCCTTCTATAATCTCTCCGTCAAGCGGAATTTTTTCTCCCGGATTAACAATTATTATGCTTCCGATCTCAACATCAAAAGGATCCTTTTTTTGGACTTTTCCGTCAACCAAAACATTGGCAAAATCCGGTCGTAAGTCCAT
The DNA here is from genome assembly GCA_902489335.1 of uncultured Oscillospiraceae bacterium. Lineage (GTDB taxonomy): Bacteria > Bacillota > Clostridia > Oscillospirales > Acutalibacteraceae > JAUNLX01. The sequence continues at coordinate 3,183 of CABTZO010000030.1, forward strand.
TAATTCGGTGATGTTTTTTCTGCTTTTCGAAACAGCATAGCTTTGGAAAAATTCTCCGATTTGATAAAGAAAAATAACCGCAAGGGCCTCATTGTAATTATTTGATTTTTCATATATTGCAAGGGCAAAAGCACCTATTGTTGCAACACTCATCAAAAAGTTTTCATCTAAAAATTTGCGATTTATAATTCCCTTAAAAGCCTTATATAAAATATCATAGGAGATAAAGAGATATACTAAAAGGTAAGCGATTAAATTCCAAACCGGACTTAGATTGAGAAATTGCAAAATTAAAAAGCAAATCCCGGTAATTAAAATTCTTATTAAATTTTTTTCCTGTTTTTTTGTGAGCTTTGTTTTTCTAAATTTCAATTTCAAAATCAGGTTCCTCCTTTTTACCTGTTTTAATTACTTTTTTTATAAGCTTTTTTTCATCGAGATTGTCGTCAAATTCAATTGTCATTTTGCCGAGCATAAAGTTTATTTGAGCTGACTTTATTTCGTCCATATTGTTTACGGCGCGTTCTACCTCATTTGCACATTGTGCGCAATCAACTTCTACATTATATGTTTTTTTCATATTTTTCTCCTTTTGATTAAATACTTGTTTAATCGTTATATAAAAAGTATAATTTAAAAAATGAGATAATCAAGTTATACAATGAATGTCTTCCTTTTTGGTCAAAAGTATGTCTTTGGGGGTTAAATTTTGCATGAATGAGAATAAAATCTATCATTTGAACGAAGTTACAAGTCAATTAAACAATCCCGATGATTTCGAAAACATTTCCGATGTATTCAAAATACTTTCAGATCCGAACAGACTAAAAATTTTTTTGCTGCTCTGTCATATTGAAGAGTGCGTAATAGAAATTGCCGACATTACAAAAATGACAACGCCCGCCGTTTCGCATCATCTTAAATTGCTGAAACTTGCAGATTTAGTAGAAAGTAAAAGAAAGGGACGCGAAGTTTATTACAAAGCGACCGAAAATCAAAAATCACAACTGCTACATAGAGTTATTGAACAGACCTTGAATACTGTTTGTCCTAAAAATTTAAAAGATATGCCGTCCGAAAAAGCAATTAACTATTCAAAAGATGTTGTTGAACTCATAAGAGAAGTTCATGATTATTTGATTTTAAATTTAGATAAGAGAATAACTATTGATGAGCTTTCGAAAAATTTTCATATAAACAAAACCAGTCTAAAAGAAATTTTCAAGGATTTATACGGAGTTTCCATAGCAAAACATATAAATGAGCATAGAATGGAAAAAGCGGCATTTATGCTTAAAAACACTTCAGAAAATGTATCTGAAATCGCAAAAAAAGTCGGTTTTCAAACTCAAAGTAAATTTACGCTTGCATTTAAAGAGTATTACAGAGAAACTCCGCTAAGATACCGCAAAAACAAAAAGGATGAGATTTAGGAGGGAAAAATGAGAGATATAAAACCTGCTTATGACAATTCCTGGTTTAAGGAAATGGTTGTCTATCAAATTTGGTGCCGTTCTTTCAAAGACGGAGACAATGACGGAATAGGAGACCTTAAAGGCGTTTTAGAAAAACTTGACTACATAAAAAGTCTGGGCGTTAGCGCTATTTGGTTTTCACCGATTTATCCGTCGCCGCAAGCCGATTTTGGTTATGATATTTCCGATTACAAAAATATAAATCCGGAATACGGAGATCTTGAACTTTTCAAAGAAATTCTTAAACAAGCTCATAAAAGAGATATAAAAATCATTATGGATCTTGTTGTAAACCACTCATCCGATGAATGCGAGTGGTTTAAAGAAAGCAAAAAAGGCGAAGGTAGCCCTTATTTTGATTATTATTTTTGGAGAAACGGGAAAAAGAATAAAAAAGGAGAACTTGTACCGCCTAACAATTGGCTTTCGCTTTTTGAAGGCGGAGCCTGGGAATATGATGAAAAATTAAAAAAATATTATCTTCACGTCTTTTCAAAGAAACAGCCGGATTTAAATCACGATAATCCGAAACTGCGTGAAGAGATTAAAGATATTATGAGATTTTGGCTCGATATGGGAGTTGACGGTTTTCGCGAAGATGTAATTACATTTATTTCAAAAGACGAGAATTTGAAAAACGGAATTCCGCTCCCGGTCGGAACAGGACTTGAACACTATAATAAGGGCCCTAACTTAGAAGAATATTTAACCGAATATAGAAAAGCGGTAATTGAAAATTATAATGCGGTTATGATTGCCGAATCTCCGCTGACCTCCGCAAAAGATGCCATTAAATATACAAGCGGAAACGACAGATTATTTGATATGCTTATATCCTTCTCTCATCTTGAAGCCGATTGCTTTATGACGGATACGATAAAACTTCCGTTTCGACTCAGAAAAATGAAGCGCGCTTTTTCGGATATTCAAAAAAACTTGCAAGGCAAAGCATGGAACAGTCTCTACCTTGAAAATCACGATCATCCGAGAATAATAAGTCGTTACGGAAGTGAAAAATATCATAAGGAAAGCGGAAAAGCTCTTGCCGTTATGTGCTATTTTCAAAGAGGAACACCCTTTATTTATCAAGGTCAAGAAATAGGAATGCTCAACAATCACCTTGACAGTTTTGATGAATTTCGAGATGTCGTAACATTCAATAATAAAAAGATCTTTAATAAATTAGGATTTTCTGACGAATTTTATCTAAAACTCGCAAATAAAACTTCAAGAGAAAACTCAAGAAGTCCGATGCAGTGGGATGACACTGAGTATGCCGGATTTTCAAAAACAAAGCCTTGGTTTAAAGTAAACGAAAACTATAAGACAAGACAAATCAATGTTTTGGCAGAAGAAAAAGATCCCGATTCAATATTGAATTTTTACAGAAAGATTTTTAATATTAGACAGTCCAATCCCCTGTTTATCTACGGGAACTACAAGGAATTTATGAAAAACAGTAAGATTTTCTATTGCTATGAAAGGTCATATAACGGCAAGCGAGCTTTGGTCATTGTATCTTTTTCAGACAAAAATGAATTTTTTAAACTTCCAAAAGAATACTCTCTTTTAAAAGGCAAACTTTTGATTTCAAATTACAAAGACGCCCCGTTTGGAAAAAACGGTTTTGAATTAAGACCGTATGAAGCGAGAGTTTATCTATATTAATTATTCATATATTAAAAAAGGCAAAGTTTAAACTTTGCCTCTTTTTTATCTGTGTCTTTTCGGAATTTTCTTTTTCTGTAAATTCTTAACAACATCTTGAAAAATCAGTTTTTTTCGTTTCTTCTCGGTAATTGTTTCTCCAGTGTTTTGTGAAACAAAGAAGAAAATCATTCCGATTATTATCCAAGAAATTAAAATTATCAGTGAATCAAGTCCCATATATCCCGGTGAAATCGGTATGACTGAAAGTAAAACCAAAACGGAACAAATAATCATAGATATAAAAATTATGATTCTGCCTCTTCCTGCTATTATAGGTCTTCTTAAATCCGGTTCTTTGCTTCTTAAAATCCATGTTGAAACACAGGTTATCAGCCAACCTAAGACAAAGGCAGTAGAGCCTACACTTGTAAGAGGTCTTATTAATCCTTCTCCAAAAATCGGTCCGACAAGTGTCATTATCGCACAAAATATAACGGAAAAAATTGGTATGTTTTTTTTGTTTTCTTTTGCAAAAATAGCCGGCAATAGTCTTGCATTTCCCATTGATGCAAGCAAACGCGAAGACGCAATAAACATTCCGTTATAAGTTGACAGAAGGCCCGAAAGTGCGCCAATCAAAGTTACATAATATAAAATTGTTCCTAATTTTCCCGGATATATAATGGAAAACATAAATGCAAGAGGCGGAGTTTCTAAGTTTTTGAAATACTCCCAGTTCATCGCAAGTGAAGAAGTGAAAATTATTCCGACATAAAAAAGTCCGGCCGCTGCGATTGATAAAACTAAAATTCGAGAAATGTGTTTTGGCTTAATATCAGAATGTGCATCTTCTATTGCCTGTGGTATTGCATCAAATCCGGAAAGGAAGAACGGAACTATAACAAGAAGAGAAATAAAGCCCTGAAAAAAATTGGTATGATTAAAATCTCGAACACTTGAATAAATCGGCAAAAGATTCGAAAAATCCGCTACAAAAACAGATGCAAACATCAAAATTCCGGCAATTATTAAAATCAACGAAGATAGACGAGTTTGAATCTTACCCGCTATATTAGATCCCAAAACGTTTATTAAAAACATTAATACAGTTATGATGACACCGATTAAAAGCGTCCCAAGAAAAATGGGTTCGCCTAAAATTTGATACAGTTTGCCGTATTTTGCAATTGAAGGAATAAATAATCCTATTACTTTTGAAATATATATTATTTCCCATGGGAGCAAAACAACATATGCAAGTGCTACGAGCCAAGAACCGATAAATGATAGTTTAGGCCCTCTTGCACGATATGCAAATGCCATAACCCCGCCTGCAACAGGTAATGCACCTGTCATTTCTCCGTAGCATAAACCTATCGGAATTACAGCCAAAGTTCCAATAAAGAAAGCAAGCATTGCCGGAAATGCACCGCCCGCCTGCTGATACCAAGTATTTAATGAAACTGTCCAACCGACACCTATCATTGATCCGAACCCGAGCATAAAGAAATCTATTTTGCCAAGTCCTTTTTTATTTTTCATATTATCTCCTAAATTTAGTATATAAAAAGAATATCACAAAATATTATGTATATGCAAATATAATACCGCAGATTCGGGCGATTTATAATCGCCCGCTACCGGGATGAAAATTTTTCGTTCATTTGACAATCACCATATATTTAAACAAAAAACGGACGTTAAAAGTCCGTTTTAAAAATATTGTTTAACAATTATAAACTTGATTCTTCAACCACAATATCATCGTCATCATCATTTACAACAATAATATTTTTATCATCTACCAAAGAATATTTTTTCTTTTTGCCTTTTTTCTCTTTATTCTTTTTAGGTCCGCCTTTTTGTGCTGTTTTGAAAAATACGGCAATTATAATCGGCATAGCTATTGCAAATAAAATTATTGACATTGCAAGCAAGTCACCCGAATATGCACCATTTTCAAGCGGATAAGCATAGTCTAAGAAGTGATTTATAAGTCCATAAACAAGAGAACCTATTCCCATGACTCCGACAATAACGGAAAGTATGCGTCCAAGACCAAACAAACCTATGATTCCTGTAATCAATCCCAATAAACCGGTTAATCCGAAAACCAAACTGAGTATTACTCTGCTTGTTATTTCTTTTGTTGCATCCTTTTCAGAGTCTTCTGCATATTTAAAAGCAGAGTCGGCAATTTTATTTGCCTTTCCCAAATTTATATACGGTTTTTTGTCATGCATTAAAACTACTTTTCCGTTTTTATCATATTGAGTATAATCAATTTTTCCGAAAATATTGGCAGGAGCTTTAACTCTCATTTTATGTTTCTTTATTGAATAAACAGGCTGAAGTTCCAAAATTTGTTTAAGACCGCCTTTAATTTCGGCAATACCGGCTTCAAATTCATTGAGTTGAGCCTTTCCGTCAGCAAGTTGTTTTTCGCCGGCCTGAAGTTCTTTCTTACCTGCGGCAAGCTGTCCTTCGCCTGCTTTATAATCTTTCTGACCTTTTGCATAGTCGGCATAGCCCTTGTCAAGTTCTTTTTTACCCGCTTGCAATTTTGCAAGCCCCTCGGCATATTCTTTTCTGCCTGCGGCAAGCTGTTTTTCTCCGGCTGCAACTTGCTTTTCACCTTCGGCAACCTGTTTCATTCCGTCTTCGTATTCTTTTAACTGGGCAATACCGTCATCTCTCATCTTAATTAGATAAGCCGGTACATCTTTTGTATCAAGCGGAATATTGAGTCCCATTCTTTTATTTATTATTTTAATTGCAGGTCTGGTACTCAAAATTGGTTTCAACCAATCTTTATTTTTTTCAATAAATTCGAAGGTTTTTTTAGTGTCGGCTATCATTTTCTTGCCCTCTTCGTATTCCTGTTTATGTTCGGCAAGTTGTTTTTTACCTTCGGCAAGTTGTCTTTTACCTTCGGCAAGTTCTCTTTCACCGGCTTCAAGTTGTCTTTTTCCTTCGGCAAGCTGTCTTACACCTTCATCATATTCGGCTTGACCGGCACGCAGGTCTCTTGCACCTTTTTTAAGGTCTTGACCGCCTTTTGCGAGTTCTTTTTTACCTTTTTCGTATTCTTTTTTACCGGCTTCATATTCTTTAAGACCGTTGTCAAATTCAACGGCTCCGCCGAAATATGCTTTTTCGTTATCGGCAATTTGTTTAAGTCCGTCTTTGAGCTTTTTCAAGTCATCTATTTGAGCCTGTACATCAATTTTTTCCATATATGTCTTTATCGCCCAAGCATCTTTGAATCCGAGATAACTGACAAGTATTGAAAAAATACTGATAAAAATCAGAATTGCACTACAAACTTTTCTGATAGCCGGTGTCGATTTGAATCTTTCTTTCATCTCCATACCCCTCCTAAATATCGCCTTATAAAAAAATATCTTATTTGATTCAGAGCACTAATCAAATAATCCATTTTTAATATACAAAAATTATCTTAAAAAGTCAATTATTTTGTTGCTTTTCAACTATATAATTTTATAAATGTAAATAAATCAGTGCTTTTCTGTATATGCTATAATATTAAAAGTCCCAAAATATTTAAGGAGGATGAAAATGCGTAAACCTTTGGCTGATTTTTTGCGTCCGTCAAACATCAAAGATGTTTTTGGTCAAGATCATCTTTTTTCTGAAAATAAATTGCTATATAAAATAATAGAAAGCAAAAACATACCAAATTTGATTTTCTACGGACCTTCGGGATCCGGGAAAACAACTGTCGCAAAAATAATTGCCGATACAACAGAAAAAACTTTCTTTTCATTAAACGCAACAACAGCCTCCCTTTCCGATTTAAAAGAAATTGTTTCAAAAATCGGAACACTTGCGGCTCCAAACGGAATTTTATTGTATTTGGATGAAATTCAATATTTTAATAAAAAACAACAACAATCACTTTTAGAATATATAGAAAACGGTGATATAACATTAATTGCATCTACAACGGAAAATCCCGCTTTTTATATTTATTCCGCACTGCTTAGCAGATGTAACGTGTTTGAATTTAAAGCACTTAAAACAAAAGATGTCTTGAAGGCTTTGGAAAGAGCAACAGAAAAACTTAAAGACAGTTATGAAATCGAAATCGAAGAAGGTGCTCTCGAAATTCTTGCAACAAGCGCTTCAGGTGATGTTCGAAGAGCATTAAACTTTCTTGAAATGTTTACGCTTTCCGGTGATATTAAAATTAATATTACAAAAGAATCTGCTCTTGAAGCCGTTGCAGGCAGCGGAAAATATTATGACAAACAAGGCGATTATCATTATGACCTGTTATCGGCATATCAAAAATCAATGCGCGGATCTGATGTTGACGCTTCACTTCATTATCTGGCAAGGCTTTTAGATGCTGGTGATTTAATTTCAGCCGTCCGAAGATTGCTTGTTTGTGCTAACGAAGATGTCGGACTTGCATATCCTCAGATTATTCCCATTGTAAAAGCCGCCTGTGATACAGCAATACAACTCGGGCTTCCGGAAGCAAGAATTCCACTTGCTAATGCTGTGATTTTAGTTGCAACATCGCCTAAATCAAATTCGGCATATAAAGCAATCAACGCAGCAATGAGCGATGTCCAGAGTGGAAAGGGTAAATCAATTCCAAGAAATCTGCAAAATAAACATTTTGACGGAGATGACGCAAAAGTCAAAGGGCAGTTTTATGTTTATCCTCATGATTTTCCAAATCACTGGGTAAGCCAAAACTATATGCCGTCCGATTTAAAAAACGCAAAATATTATTTTTCGGATGAAAATAAATTTGAAAATCGTATAAAAGAATACTGGGAAAAGATAAAAAAATCTTAAAAATATTCATGAATATTTTTGTCAAGTCCTTTTTTTACAAAATATAATTTTTCGCGAATTTTATTACAAATAGTATTATTTAATATAAATAAATGTGGAATATTATGTTTATAATGTTAGTTATTCACCGTATTATCGGTCAAATAATTTTGTGAAAATAATGTGATTTAATTTAATTTTATAACATAATGTAAAATCAACTTTACATTTTAAAAAATTTCGTGATTTTGAACAGTTTTTTATCAAAATTTTTTGATTTTTATTTTTCCTTGATATATGGGGGTTTACAGTGACTTTTACAAAAGAAGGCAAGGATATTATTATTGAAAATATTCAAAATTTTTCCTTAGATTTAACTTTAGACTGCGGTCAAGCTTTTCGCTGGAGAAAAGTAAATGATGTTTGGGAAGGTGTAATTTTTGGAAAAATTCAAAGAATAAGTTCAAACGGTCAAATATTACGCTTTTTGGATACAGATGAGAATTTTTTCAATAAATATTTGATTGAATACTTTGATTTGAGTACTGATTATAAAGATCTCAGAAAAGAATTTTCTAATGACATCAATCTCACTTCAGCCATCGATGAATTTCCCGGAATCAGAATTTTGAATCAGGATCCGTTTGAATGTTTAATTTCATTTATTATTTCTCAAAACAACAATATCCCTCGAATAAAAAAAATCATTGAATCATTTTCTGTAAATTTCGGAAGTAAAATTGATGAAAGTCATTTTGCTTTTCCGACACTTGAACAATTGCAAGATAAGTCTGCAGAAGATTTAAAAATAACGGGCGCCGGTTTTAGAAATAAATACATAGTCGACGCGGTCGAAAAAACATCAACCGGTCAAGTTGATTTATATAATCTCTGCAATTTGTCTTATGAACAAGCAAGGGAAGAATTATTAAAAATAAAGGGAGTCGGTCCCAAAGTTTCGGATTGTGTGTTACTTTACTCAATGAAATTCAAAGAAGCTTTTCCAAGAGATGTTTGGGTAAATAAAGTATTAGATGAACTTTACGACGGAAACCTACCTCAAGTTGACAAAAATTATTTGGGAATAGCACAACAATTTTTGTTTCACTGGAGAAGAAACTCAAAAAACTTCTGTTGATATAGAGAAGAGAGAAGAAACGACAATAATCTTGCGAAAATTGTCGTTTTTAATTATGCTTTGCAAAGTAAAGCTACCATTTTCTCTTATCTCTTCTCTCTTAACTATTATCCGGAAACGACAATTTCAGATAAAAGAGAACAGTTAAAAGTGAATAGACCAAAAAGAAACGACAACTTTCTTACGAAAATTGTCGTTTCTTTTTGGTGACCCCGACGGGATTTGAACCCATGATACCGCCGTGAAAGGGCGATGTCTTAACCGCTTGACCA
>CABTZO010000031.1 GCA_902489335.1 uncultured Oscillospiraceae bacterium
CGTTCATCATCGTTGGAAACATTTATATCACGACAAAGAGCTTTCTTAGAAAGCAAAGTGCAGTATTCAAAATTTCCTCCGATTCCGACGCCTATTACCATTGGCGGACAGGCTGAGGCACCCGCCAAGCTGACTGTTTCCAAAACAAAGTCTGCAATATCGTTAAAATCTGCAGAAGGATTAAACATTTTAACCCGACTTTTGTTTTCGCTTCCCATCCCCTTTGGACTTATTAAAATTTCCAATTTATCTCCGGGAACAATTTCAGTATGAATAATTGCCGGAGTATTTGTATTCGTATTTTTTCTAAACAAAGGATCTTCAACTACGGATAATCTTAAAGGATTATTCGTATATGCATTCTCAATTCCCCTATTTATAGATGTGTATAAATCTCCGTCAACAATGTGAACATTTTGACCGATTGATATAAATACTACAACCATTCCGGTATCTTGACAGACCGGTATAGTTTTTTCCTCGGCTGTTTTATAGTTTTCCGTTAATTTTGAGAGAATAAATTTTGCATAGTTATTTTTTTCATTTTTGTAAGAGTTCTCAATAGCACTCTTGATATCACATGGCAAAAAAATGTTTGCTTTAACAGCATTTTCACAAATTAATTTTTCAATTTTTTTACAACTGATAGTTTTCATAAATTAAACCTTCAAAAAAGGTCTATGTCATTAAATATATATGACAAGAGACCATTTTTATTGTTAAATTAAAATTATTTTCTTTTTGAAGAAGAACGTTTAGAATAACCGCCTTGCTTGCCCTCGTTTGATCTTTTAAGCTGAGCAATTTTTTCTTCGCTGACTTGCTTGAATTTAGACATCATTTCTTCAAATGAAAGATCATCCGTTTTCTTTGCTCGTTGACCTTGCCAAACATTTGGTTTTGGTTTTTCTTTTTTCTTTTTTTCTCTCTCACTCTCAATTTCTTCTTTAGTCATAGCTTGCTTGATTGAAAGAGCGACCTTTCCTTTCTCATCAATTTCGATAACCTTAACTTTGACTTCGTCACCTACCGAAACAAAATCAGAAATTTCCTTTACAAAGGATGTTGCGATTTCAGATATGTGAACCATACCGGATTCTTTGTCAGGCAAATCTACGAAAGCACCAAAATTGGTGATTCCCGATACCTTTCCTGTTAAAATGTCTCCAACATTCAACGGCATATTATAATTTATTCCTCCTGTTTATGATGCTTGTCTATATTCTTTTTCATCAGGAAATCCATAACCTAAAATTTCCCTTGCTACTCTTTCTGCATAAGTTTCTTCATTAAAATTTTTCTTTTTTGCCTTTAGTTCCTTGTTCTCTTGTTCTGCAGATTGGTATGCCTGTTTGCTTTTTGCTAAGTTTTGGTTTTTTTTATAGATTTTATATTGTAAATTGCAAAATGATATTAAAAAGTAAGAAATAAAAATAAATAAGAATATTTTTAATATCAAACTGCTTTGTTTTTTTTCGGTTTTAGAATTCTTATTGATCGGTTTCGATGATTTCATAAAGATCTTCCGCCTCTTGTTTTTTTACGGTGTCCTTGATTTGTAAAACTTTATAACTTTTCTGATCTGTGCCTATACTTATGGTAATAATGTCTGATATATTTATTTGAGTCGAGGATTTTGCCGGTTTTCCGTTAACTTGGACTTTTGATGAATCGCAAATTTGTTTTGCAACCGGTCTTCTTTTTATAATTCTGGATACTTTTAAAAATTTATCGAGTCTCATATTGTTTTTAAGAATATAAAGGGAGGAAAGCTCCTCCCTTTAAGCTTGTAAAATTCTTATTTAACAGCGTTCTTAAGGCCTTGACCGGCTTTAAATGCAGGAACTTTTGTTGCAGGAATTTTAATTGGTTCACCTGTCTTAGGATTACGTCCCTGTTTTGCAGCACGTGCACGAACTTCAAATGTTCCAAATCCAACGAGTTGAACTTTTTCACCATTAGCAAGAGCGTCTGCAATGCTGTCAATAACTGCTGTAACTGCTTTATCTGCATCTTTCTTTGAAAAATCTGCAGCTTTTGCTACTGCGTTTACAAGATCTGACTTATTCATACTTTCCTCCAAATTTTCAAAAAATTGAATTTTATTTTTTAAAGTGCATTACAGCACTTTAAATACTTAAATTATTATCATTCTACCTTAAAACCTTACATCTTTCAAGTACTTTGGCGATTTTTTTACCACCTGGGAATCTTAAAATTTCAGATTTTTCAATTCCTTTAGTTAATACTAATAAAAGAATATATATAATTATGGCAAATATGCCCGAAATCCCACATTCAATTACAATTCCGAGTCTTGTCAAGAAAAAGCTATGTAAAGAAAATAACCTTGACAAGCCGTACAACAACCCACCCATAATCAATGTACTTAATAAGGGCTTTAAGAAAATATGTCGAAAATTAGGCTTTATTTCAAGAGCTTTTAATAGTGAACTTGTGTTTATGATAAGTATAATAAGATAACAGACAATAGTTCCTATCGGTGCTCCATAAATATTAATGTTGGGATTTCCAACCAAAATATAATTTAATATGATTTTAACAACTGTTCCGACAAACATCGCTTTTATCGGCACATAGAGCTTGTTTATAGATTGCAACATATTATTAAGAGGTGTTGAAGCAGAAAGTAAAAACGCAAAAACTGCATATACGATTACAATATCGGCAGTTAAATCGATAGTCTTTTCAACTCTCGTATTCATGTAAAACAAAGTAAGAAGAGGACGTGCAAAGATTGCAAGTATCATACCAAGAGGCAATGAAATTATTACAATTGCCCTCATAACCGTAACAACAGTTTCATTGATTTTTTCTTTGTTTTTTGAAGCATAAGCTCCTGATAAGGCAGGAATTGCACTTATTCCAAGTGCCATAATAAGAGCCGGAATAACATTCTTAAAATCAATTGCCGTTCCGTAAGCTCCGTATAAAAAAGTAGGTATATCTTTTGTTAGAACATTGTCTAACATTGAACCATATTGACCACGAACGACATTTTCCCCGACATTAACAGCATAATTAAGCCGATTTTGAACAGTAATATTATCTATAATATTGGTTACATTTAGAATTAAAGAACCAATCAAAATCGGAAAAGCAATTGAGATTAATTTTTTTACTAAATCTTTTGAGCTTTCTGGCTCGGGTGAACTGAGAAGATCTGATTTAGTAAACGGATCGGATTTTACATGATATAGAATCATTACATATAAGAGACCAATTATCGTTCCGGCTGTAACACCAACAATTGCGGCACAGGCTGTAAAAGGAGCCAAAAGGCTCAAAGCTTCACTTTTTGAAGCGGCAGCAACACCAAAAACAGTTCCTTTACTTAAGAACTCGGACATGCCTCTTCTGCTTATAATAAAAGCAAACAAAACACCTATTATAAGCTTTGCAATCATATCCAACAGTTGTGATACTGCTGTCGGTAACATGTTTCTCAGACCTTCATAATAACCCTGATAAGCAGCCATCAAACAACAGAATATCAGCGAAGGCGCAATCGCTATAATACTGTATATTGTTTTTGGTGATGAAATGATTTTAGTATAGGGAACCGAAAGAATTAAAATTAAAAGAGTTCCTATTATTCCTATCACAAGAAAAAGAAAAATTGAAACTTTGCTGATTTTCTTTGCATTTTTATATTCTTTTTTTGCGACACTTTCGGAAATCATCTTTGAAACGGCAACCGGAAGTCCTGCCATGGTTATACCATAAATTGGTGTATATATTCCGTAAGCAAGTGAAAAATAACCACGACCGACAGGTCCCATAATCGCAGTCAAAGGAATTTTATATAAAATCCCGATTATGTGAACTAAAGTTGTAGTTACCATTAAAATTGCGGCTCCACTCATAAGAGATTGACCGTGTCTTAGTTTCTTATTCATTTAATCTCCATTAACCAATAAATTCTTTCAAAAGTGAATCACCGGGCACTAAACCTTCATCTATATATTCACATAAATTTAGCCCAAACAAAAGAGTTCTCACACTGTTATAATTTTTATTTGTATTTTTATATTCATTCAACATCTGTTCAGCTCGATTTTTATAAATACATATTTCGTATGGATGGAAAGAATTTATATGTTCATCTGCCGTGTCTTTGAAAGGACAAAGGTATTTGTCTTCCCCTGCTCTGACAGATTTCCACATATTAAAAGTTAAATCTACATTGGCAGATCTTGTCCTAAAATCACGCAACATTCTTCTGATAAATCTAATCTGACGCCCCGTAAACAGCGTTTTAGAATTGTTTTTTATTCCGGTTTCAACGCTTATATATAATTTATAAATTGATTCTTCAGGCACCAAAGATGTTATCTTGGGATTAAGCGCGTGAAGACCTTCGACGATAATAATATCATCTTTGTCAGGCAAGACAGTTGTAAAATATGTTGATCTCGCCCCTTTTGTAAAATCAAAAATAGGCACATTTGCAGGCTTTAAATTTATAATACTGTTCAATGCTGTTTTGAGAAAATCTAAATCTAAAGCATCAATTGTTTCAAAATCTTGTTCTCCTTTGTGATCTTTAGGAATTTCCTCTCTATTTTTATAAAAATCATCAAGTGATATCACTAATGTGTTTTTACTGTTTTTCTTAAAAATTTGTGATAATTTTTTGGCAGTTGTAGTCTTTCCGCTACTGCTTGGGCCGGCAAGCAAAATCATTTTTCTGTTACCGCTCATATTCAAAGAGATTTCTTCAAGTTTTTTATCAAAAGAGATTTCAGATTCTTTTATAAAGTTTGTCGGACTTGAAATAGCCTTTTGGTTTATAACTTCAAGTTGCATTTATTCACCTAAATTAACAAGATATTTATTTGTTTGCTTTTCACTGTCAAGCGAAGATGATATACCGTGTCCCGGATATACAATATAGTTATTCTTTAAATTTTTGATTTTTCTGAGTGAATCAAGCATCATATTATAATCTCCGGTTGGCAGGTCACATCTTCCGATTTCTTTACAAAACAGAGTGTCACCCGTGAACATATAGTCTTCATTAAATAATATTACACAACCTCTTGTATGTCCTGGTGTTTCCATTACACGAAGTTTTGCGGTTCCAATTTTTAAAATATCGTTTTCTTCCAAATATTTATCAGCTTTTACACCGCTTTCCTCAATTAAAAATTGCTCATCATTTTTATTTATACAGACTGCAGCTTCAGGAAACAATTTTTTTAGCTTTGAAACACCGGTGACATGGTCAAAATGTCCGTGAGTGAGGATTATGTATTCAAGCTTTTTTATCCCCATTTCTTGAATCTTATCGGTTAAGATTTTATTGAAATCCCCCGGATCAATAACCGCTCCTGTTTTAGATTCATCGTCACATATGATATAGCAGTTTGTATCATATGGTGATAATAAAACTTTTTCAACCTTTAATTTTTTATTGTAAATCATAGAATCATATAAAATTGTAACAGGACCATCGTTTTCATATGCTACTTTCATATCCGCACCGAAAGAACCTGTTTGAACTTTATTTACTCCCTCCTGTTTTAATTTTTCAATGAAATATTCATAAAGCTCTGTTGCATAATCCGGCTCGGCAGCCGGAGAAAAAGAGGGTCTGTTTCCTTTTCTTAAATCAGCACAAAGAGTGAATTGTGAAATGACAAGAGCTTCATAACCGTTATCAAGACATGAACGATTCATTTTTCCGTTTTCATTTTTGAAAATACGCAAATTTGATATTTTTTTTGCAAGTACATCAGCGTCAGTTTTACGGTCGCTTCGCATGACTCCTAAATATATCAAAAGTCCTTTAGAAATTTCACCTACTATTTTATCATCAACTTTTACGGTCGCATAGTTAACCCTTTGAATAACTGCTTTCATCAATATCCTCCACTTCTTGTAACATCAATGACTCCGGGTATTGAGCCTAACTTAAACATAAGATTACTCAGCTGTTCAAGATTTTTAACATTTATTGTAACATCTATTTTTGTCAATCCGTTTTCGGTTATATCTCGCGATCTTACAGCATAAAGCATAATGTTGAGGCTGGCAAGTCGCGAAGTAATATCAGCAAGCAGACCGAGTCTGTTTTCTCCGGTTATCAAAAGTGATGCTTTGAAATTCTCCCCTTCAGTCTGATGCCATTTAACTTCAATCCATCTGTCTTTTTCTTCCTTAGATTTGAAAGATGTCGGTACATTCGGGCAATCTTTTTTGTGAATCGAAATACCATGTCCGCGGGTTATAAATCCAATAACCTCATCGCCCGGTATCGGGTTGCAGCATTTTGAAAATTTAATCAGACAATTATCAATACCACTTATACTTATTACCTTATCCGTTGCAATATTGGTATTATCTTCAATAACTTCCGGAGTAATATCCTTCTCTTCATCAGTTTTTATATGCTTAGAATATTCATCTTTTATTATGGGTAAAAATTTTGAAGCAGAAAGTGAACCATATCCAATTGCCGCATAAAAATCATCGGCATTTGAAAAATGATATTTTTCATAGAGAGTTTTAATAATAGCGTCAAAATCTTCATCATAAACTCTAATGTTATTGTCCTTGAAAAGTCTGATTATATCGGATTTTCCGTTTTCAATATTTTCAGTTCGTTTTTCCTTTTTAAACCAAAGCCTAATCTTTGATCTCGCAGAACTTGTTTTTACAATTTTAAGCCAGTCTCGGGAAGGACCTTTATCCGGTGACTTTGAGGTAATGATTTCAATGATCTGACCTGTTTTCATTTTATAATCAAGACCTACAATTTTTCCGTCAGCCTTTGCTCCGATAGTTTTATGTCCTACATCGGTATGTATTGAATATGCAAAATCAAGAACGGTGGAGCCTGCCGGAAAGCTCATGATTTCACCTCTCGGAGTGAATACAAAAACTTCGTCACTTACAAATTCCGACTTTATTGTGCGAACAATATCTTCAAAATCATCTGCACTTGCTTGGTTTTCTATGAGCTGTCTTACCCAAGATACTCTTTCATCCATTTGATCTGTTTTTTGATCATTTATTTTATATTTCCAGTGAGCTGCGATTCCATATTCGGCACTGTAATGCATGTCCCATGTTCTGATTTGTATTTCAAAAGGTTGACCGTCTTCAGACAAAACGGTCGTATGAATCGACTGATACATGTTAGATTTGGGTATAGAAATATAATCCTTAAATCTTCTGGGCATAGAGTGGAACATATCGTGAACCACGCCCAAGGCATTATAGCAATCTAAAACACTTGAGACTATAATTCTGATAGCAAAAAAGTCGAAGATTTCATCAAAGGTCTTATTTTGCATATACATTTTTCTGTAAATGCCGTTAATACTTTTAACTCTTCCTTCGACATGAGCATCGGGAAAATTATCTTTAAGTCTAAAATTTATTTTTGCAATTGTATCTTCTATAAAATTTTTATGAATTAAAAGCTTCTTACTTGTAAGTTTTTCAATTTCAACATAAGCGACAGGATCTAAATATCTTAGAGAAATATCTTCCAGTTCTTCTTTTATTGTCATTATTCCGAGTCGATGAGCTATCGGGGCATAAATTTCAAGTGTTTCCAGAGCCTTGTCGCGCTGTTTTTGTTTTCTCATAAACTCAAGAGTTCTCATATTATGGAGTCTGTCGGCAAGTTTAATTATGATAACTCTAATATCGTCAGCCATTGCAAGAAGCATTTTTCTTAAGTTTTCGGCTTGTCTTTCTGCATTTGTATGAATAACTATTTTGCTGAGTTTCGTAACACCGTCAACCAAAGACGCAACATCGTCTCCAAAATCTTTTCTGATGATATCCAATGTAATATCAGTATCTTCTACACAATCATGTAAAAAAGCCGCAATCAGAGTTGTGGTGTCCATTCCTAAATCAAGTAAAATCTGTGCAACATTTAAGGGGTGAATTATATACGGCTCACCCGAATATCTCTTTTGCTCTTTATGCGCACTTTCTGCAAGCCTATAGGCTTTATCTATAAGCTCAATATTTTCATCGGAAAAATTATTTTTTTTCAATGCATTTTGAAAATTTTCGTAAAGTTCTTCATAATTTGACATAAATATACCGTCTTATCGTTTTATAATAATTTTTTTAAAATTTTTGAATCGTTTAAGTTTACTTTTTTTGGATTTAAAACAATTGAAATTCCTTTTTCATCGGCTGTCACAAGTGCAAGTTCTTTCATAATTGCAACAGATATTAAAAATCTGCAATAATTATCTTCCATTTTGAGTCTGCTGTATAAAAATTCAAGTGAATGAATCCAGTGTTTTATATTTCGAATAACTTTATACACATAGGTAAAATATTCTTTTTCCGGTTTTGCGTATATTTTTTCTTCCGGATTTAATTTTTCATCACGCATTATTTTATCATAAATGTATTCCGACTTTTCAAACATTTCATCTTTTCTATCATGAAGTCTGATATTTTCCGCAATCATTGTTAAGCTTTTCAGCTGTCTGAATTCATTTTCGCTGAATTTAACAATAACATCTATTCTGTCGCCTATTTGATATGGAAAATCTAACCTATCACAAAAGAAATTCATTATTTCAATTGGTCTGTCAGAATTAAATTTTGTAGTAATAAGTTTTAGGTGATTTTTATTTTTACCGAGAATTTTGATTTCTTTAATAATTAGATCCGTCAATGCAAAAACCGGTTTTCTAATACCTTCGCCAAAGGGTTCTAATGTTTTTGTCGCATTTAGAATATCCAAATTTAAACTATCCGGGTTTAGTTTCAAGTCAATATCCAACATATCTTTTTTATATGGATTTTCTCTGCAATATTCAAATAACTTTGACTTAAAAGAGTCAAAGTTCTCGGCTTTAAGTTTAATTCCCGCGGCGGCTTTATGTCCTCCAAAAGAAACGAGTTTATCTTCGCAGTATTGCAAGGCTTCATAAATTGAAAAATCATCAACCGATCTTGCAGATCCAGAAAGCATATTTTCACTTTCACTTAAAACAATTACGGGTTTTGAAAAACTATTTACTAATTTTGATGCAACTATACCCAAAACTCCTTCATTTAAATCTTTAGATTTTACAACAATAACATCCTCATAAAGAATATCTTTATTTTGCATTATAAAATCCAAGCAAATATTATAAACAGAATTTTGATTGTCTTTTCTGATCAAATTGTAGTCATTTATTTGATTAGCGACACTTAAAGCTTCATATTCATCTTCACATAACAGCAAGTCAACTACTTTATCGGGATTTCCAACTCTGCCTGCAGCATTTATTCTTGGAATCAGAATAAATGCAAGATTAGAAGAATCAGTATTTTCAAAATTAAGTCCGGACAATTGCATAAGCGATTTAAGACCGGGTCTGTCAGAATTTATTACGTATTTGAGCCCTTGTTTAACCAAATATCTGTTTGGACCCACGAGCGGAACAACATCCGCAATAGTGGCAAGTGCAACAAGATCTCCAAAATTTTGTAATAATAATTCATTACACTCACCCTCTAATGCACATATGAGTTTAAAAGCAACACCTGCTCCACAGTAATCACGAAAAGATAAGTCTGTGTCTTTCCTATGTGGGTCAACAACAGCAATACAATTTGGCAGCGTTTCTCCGGGTAAATGATGATCGGTGATGATTAAGTCCATTTGCAATTTTTTAATGTATTCGGCTTCCAAAATTGCTGAAATTCCTGTATCGACAGTAACAATCAAACTAACTTGCTGAGATTTCAAAAAATCAATCTTATCATTATTGAGACCGTAACCGTCTTCAAAACGATCAGGAACAATAAAAATTACATTTGCCCCTCTACTTTCAAGATATGAATACAGAATTGCAGTTGCACATAATCCGTCACAATCATAATCTCCATAGACAGCAATTTTTTCAAAGCTGTCAATCGCCTTTTCTATCCTATTGCAGGCTTTTTCAATATCCGGTAAATCAAATAGTTCATTTCCAAAACTCGGGTTCAACAGATCTGATATCTGTTCATCAGAAAAATTCCTCGCAGACAATATCAGCGAGGATACCGTACTTATATTAAATTTTGCAGATATTTCACATGCCCTTTCTTTCGAGGGCGATAAAAAATTCCATTTTTTCACTGACAAAAATTCCCGCCTTTTAAAAGAATTTTAGCATTTTACATGGGTTTTTACAACTTTTCCAAGCGAGCGTAGTTTGCCATAATCTTTTTGGTTCCTACTCTGTCAAACGCAATTTCAAGAAGAGAATCATTTCCCATATCAATTACACTTAAAATTACGCCTTCTCCGAAAGTATTGTGGCGTACCGTTTCTCCGACACTGTATTTAATATTTTTATCAGATTTATTTTTTACATTATATGATTTTTTAAATTTAGGAACCTCAAACATTGAAGGTATATTTTCAGATTTATTATAATTTGTAAAATCAGATGTATCTTTGCTTATATCAAGAATTAATTTCGGATTTATTTCGGAAATAAAAATGGATGGTGTTGTTGAGACGGTTTTACCATACGTCATCCTTGTTTTAGCATTTGTCATGTAAAGATTTTTCTTTGCTCTTGTGATTCCGACATAGGCAAGTCGTCTTTCCTCTTCTCTGCCCTCCGGAGTATACATATTTTTTTCTCCGGGAAAGAGATTGTTTTCCATACCTGTCATAAATACAGTATCAAATTCAAGTCCTTTAGACGCGTGAAAGGTCATCAAAACAACCGCTTCCTCGGTTTCATTAAAAGAATCTATATCACTCAAAAGAGCAACGTCTCTTAAGAAAGATGAAAGATCAGCTTCTTCGTCATTATCTTCAAAATATCTTACAATACTTGACTTGAGTTCTTGTATATTTTCGAGTCGTTCTTCAAAATTTTCTTCTTTTTCTTTTAGCATTTTAAGATAACCGGTTTTTTCCAAAACAGATTCATAAAATTCGTCTAAGCCAAGATTTTCATAATCTTTTTGAAGAGAATGTATAAGATCTACAAACTGTTTTATGTTCGGTGAATCTAATTGTTCCATAACTCGAAACATTGAAGTTTCACCAATTGTGGCAGCACTTTGAATTTTCTTGACAGTTGTCAGCCCGATTCCTCTTTTTGGTAGATTTACAATTCTTTCAAGCCTTGTATCATCATCAATGTTCGTAATTACACTCAAATATGATGTTATGTCTTTTACTTCTTTTCTTTCATAGAATTTATGTCCGCCGACAATTTTATATGGAATTCCTCTACGAATAAATTCTTGTTCTATTGCCCTTGACTGAGCGTTAATTCTATAAAAAACTGCAATATCGTTTGCTGATTTTCCGCTGTTCATAAGATCTTCGACGGTATCACAAATATATGAAGCCTCGTCTTCTTCATCATATAAAGTTTTATATGTTATTAAATCTCCCTCGTCAAAAGAGGTCCAAAGCTTCTTATCATGTCTTTTTTCATTTTTTGAAATCAGAGAATTTGCCGCTTCCAAAATATTTTTAACCGATCTGTAATTTCTTTCGAGTTTTATTTTTTTTGCTCTTTCAAACTGATTTTCAAAATTTAATATGTTTTCAATCACAGCTCCTCGAAATTTATATATGCTTTGATCATCGTCACCCACAACACTGATATTTTTATGTTGTGAAGACAATAAGAAGGCAAGTTCATATTGAGAATGATTGGTGTCCTGATATTCATCTATAAAAATATGAATAAATTTATTTGAATAATATTCAAGAACGTCCTTATTTTCTTTAAGCAGCTTAACTGTAAGCATTATCATATCATCAAAATCCA
>CABTZO010000032.1 GCA_902489335.1 uncultured Oscillospiraceae bacterium
ACTTTTTTTAAGTTTTCTTCAATAACTTTTACCGCTTTTTCATTTTTCTCAATGAAAACTGCATTTTTTGCGCCTCTGCTGAGAGCCTCTATTCCCAATGCACCGCTGCCGGCGTATAAATCAATGACAGATTTTCCGTCTATATCGAATTGAATAGACGAAAAAATTCCCTCTTTAGCTCTCGAAGAAGTCGGTCTGGTTATTTCATCGTCGGGATAATTAAGTTTTGTTCCTCTTGTTTTTCCCGATATTACTCTCATATTTTCTCCTTTGTAATTTCTGTTATTATCTCATTTTTTTTTGTTATTTTCAATATAATAATATCTATGCTTATCAATAGATAAATATCTACTTAATCTTATCTCTTTTACTTCTGTGAAATGTTATGGCAAATCGATGAACCTCTTCCTGTATCATTGAGATAAAGTTAAAGGCAAGAGTTTTATCCTGCAAGGTAATTTTTCTGTTCCCGTCTGTTATCATATCGGTCCTGTGCTTTCTGTCTTTTTTCATGGCAAAAACGGGAATATTTTTTATATTTCTGTCATTTAACGCTTTTATAGCAGCATCTGCCTGAGGTAATCCGCCGTCAATTAAAATTAAGTCCGGCAAAGTTTCAAAGGCTCTGTCATTTTTATCCTTTTTATTATATTCGCCGAATCGACGATATATTACTTCGTAAACCGAAGCGGTATCATCTCCCGGTGTTGCTGTTTTTATATTGAATTTACGATAATTACTCTTTTTCGGTTTACCGTTTTCATATACAACCATAACACCGACAGGATCTTGCGTTGCAGTATGAGACATATCGTAAGCTTCAATATATTGAGGAGGATTTTCAAGTCCCAAAGCAATTTTCAGCTCGCCCGCCATATTTGAATATCTGTCTTTTTTCATGTATGCAAGAAGTTTTTGTCTTGCATTTTTCTTTGCCATCAAGACAAGTTTTCTCTGATCACCGATTTTCGGAACATGTATTTTAACTTTTCTCTCTCCCTTAAAGCTTAAAAACTTTTCTATAAGTTCCATATCATTTAACTCAAACTCGACATATACAGTCGGAGGAATGTTTTCACGATCAAAATAAAATTGCTTTATAAATTGTTCGGTCATTGTTCGGTCATCATCATATATTTCAGTTACATAAGAATATGTGTCAAAGATTACACCATATTCAAAGCTCATAACGTAAAAACTGATTTTGTCCTGCATCTTAGCGGTTGCAATAACATCCTTAAATTCATCTTTCGATACAACTTTTTGCGAAGAACTCATTGATTTTATTGCATTTATATTATCTCTTAGTTTAGCGGCCGCTTCAAAATTCAGATTATCGGACTCTTTTTGCATTTTTTCTTCAAGTTCATTCAGGACTTCCTTATTTTTACCCAAAAGCAATTTTTTCGCAGCTTCAATATCATTTAGGTATTCTTCATGCGTTATATATCCGCAACAAGGCGCCTTGCAAAGACCTATGAAATAATCGAGGCATGGTCTTTTTAACTTTCTTGTAAAATTCTTTCCGCAAGACGGCAATTTAAAAATTTTCTTTGCTTGCGCAACAGATTTTTTTACTTGATAAGAACTTATATAAGGCCCGATATATGTTGAATTTTCTTTTTCTTTTCTGTATGAGAAATTGAGATGAGGCCATTTGTCGTTCGTTATTTCAACATAGGAATATCCTCTGTCGTCCTTCAGTAGAATATTGTATTTCGGAGAATGAAGTTTAATAAGATGGCATTCTAAAATAAGGGCTTCAAATTCGCTGTCTGCAAGTATAAGCTCAAAGTCATCAATTTGTTCGACCATTTTTCTGACTTTAACACTATGCGACTTGTCATTTTGGAAATAACTCGAAACTCTGTTATTCAAATTCTTTGCCTTGCCGACATAAATAATTTTGCCGCTCTTATCTTTCATAAGATAACAGCCCGGATCTTTTGGCAAATTTTCAATTTTTTCTTTTAGACGATCATTCATATTTTTCATTATAACAAAAAACACACCGATTCGGAGAAACCCAAATCGATGTGTAAAATTTATTTTTATTCTGCAAAACCCGATTCAACTAATTTAACGAGTTCTTCGACAGCCTCTTCTTCATCAGGTCCGCCTGCCATGATTCTGATTTGGGTGCCACCCATGATACCTAATGAAAGCACTCCCAAAAGACTCTTTGCATTAACTCTTCTTTCATCTTTTTCAACCCAAATGGAAGATTTGAATTCATTTGCCTTTTGAATAAAGAAAGTCGCGGGACGCGCATGTAAACCCACCTGATTTTGAACTTTTACATCCTTAACATACATAATATATTCTCCGTTCAATTCCTTGATTTTCTTTGTATATCTACATATTGAGATTATCTTTCCCAAAGATTTTCTATATTATAGACACAAAGAACACTTCGGTCAATAGTAAAAACTCACCAAAATAAAAATAGGAGTCGATTTTAGTCTAAGGGAACAAAGCTCCGACCTGTTTGCCTTGATTATTTGTTGATTTTGACAACCATCGTTAATATTTAGTCCTTTGTTACTTGTTTTTTTGAACATATTTATCGTATAAATCGGGTCTTCTTGATTTTGTTCTCTCCAAAGATTTTTCTTTTTTCCACAAGTCAACCTTTTTATGATCGCCCGAAAGCAAAACTTTTGGGACTTCCAAATCTTTCCAAATAGCCGGTTTTGTATATTGAGGGTATTCGAGCAAAATATCATAATGACTTTCATTGATGTAAGACTCATCGGAACTTAAAACCCCCGGTAATAGCCTTATTACACTGTCGGCGATGACACAGGCTGCAATTTCTCCGCCTGTCATTACATAATCACCGACAGAAATTTCCTCATCGCCGATAAAATCAATTATTCTTTGATCAAAACCCTCATATCTCCCACAAACGAGCATAAGATTTTTCTTTTCACTTAAAATTTTGCACTTTTCCTGATTATACAGATTCCCGCTCGGAGTCAGAAAAATAACATAAGGTTTTTCATCAAAATCCTTTGTAATACTCTCATACGCGTTATAAATCGGGTCCGCACTTAAAATCATACCACTTCCGCCACTGTAAGGCGTGTCATCAACTTTACCGTGTTTATCACTTGTATAGTCACGAATATCGTGATAATAGATTTCAAAAAGATTATTTTTAAGCGCCCGTTCAAAAATAGAAAACTCTAAAAAATTTTGGATTTTTTCCGGAAAAACCGAAAGAATATCAATCCTCATCTTCAAATATTCCCTTCATTGGTTTGATTTTTACAACACCGGAGTCCGTATCAACAGATTTTATCACTTCTTTTATTGCCGGAAGAAAGAATTCTCTGTCGCCTTTTCTTATCTGCCAAACATCGTTTGCGGGAAGGATCATGACATCGGAAATCTTCCCGTAAACTTCCCCTGTTTCACAGTCTGTAACCTGAAGTCCCTTAAGTTCACAAATATAGAATCTGCCATCCTCAAGCTTGGGAGCATCTTCGCGTTTAACATATATCTGCTTATTTATAAGACTCTTTGCAATTTCAACTGTATCAACATTTACAAGCTTCAGCAAAAAAATGTTTTTGTGCTGTCTTGAGTAATCAACAATATAATTTGTATGATTTTCACCCAAATAAACACTCTTAAAATGCGAAAAAAAATCAAAGTCGTCACAGAGCGGATAAACTTTAAGCTCTCCTTTTATTCCATGAGTCGATACGATTTTTCCTATATTCAGATATTTAACTTTCATAATAAAAAGTTGAGGCGGCAATTTCTCGCCGCCTTAAGCATTAGCTTTAGTCTATTTCAACTGCAACTCTTTGGTCTTGGCGATTTGCTGTTGCACGCATGATTGTGCGAATAGCTTTTGCCACTCTTCCCTGTTTCCCGATTACACGACCCATATCTTCTTCTGCAACATGAAGATGATAAACTACAATGCCACTCTCATTCGGTTCGTCAACTTCCACGCTGATTTGATCCGGGTTGTTAACGAGGCCTTTTGTAATCTCAATTAAAAGCTCTTTCATAAAATCCTCCTATTTAATAACTCCTGATTTTTTCAGAAGTGCTTTTACTGTTTCCGTGGGTTTAGCCCCATTTTGCATCCACTTTTGAGCTTTTTCTTCATCTACTTTAAGCTCAACAGGATCTGAAAGTGGGTTATAGTGCCCTATTTCTTCAATGAATCTACC
Organism: uncultured Oscillospiraceae bacterium; assembly: GCA_902489335.1. Taxonomy (GTDB): domain Bacteria; phylum Bacillota; class Clostridia; order Oscillospirales; family Acutalibacteraceae; genus JAUNLX01. The sequence goes on from CABTZO010000032.1 coordinate 4,191, forward strand.
GTCTAAAGGATATCTTGAGTCAGCCACTACAATTCTGTAAAATGGTGCCTTCTTTCCACCCATTCGACGAAGTCTGATTTTTACTGCCATTATAATTCCTCCAAAAATTAAGTTTATATGTTTATTTTAATTAACAACATTAAAATTTACCGTTTTTCAATTTGTTTAAGTCAAATCCGGACATGCCCATTTTCTTAAACCTTCTCTTTGCGCCTTTTGAACCAAGTTGTTTATACATTTTCTGCATCTGTTTATATTGTTGCAAAACTTTGTTGATTGTTTCAACTTTCTGTCCGCTGCCTTTTGCTATTCTCTTTTTCCTCGATGCATTTAATATATCCGGCTTTTCCCTCTCTTGTGGTGTCATAGATAAGATTACCGCTTCTATAGGAACAAATGCGTCGTCATCTATATCTAAATCCTTGATTTTTCCTGATATACCGGGAATCATTCCGAGAATGTCTTTAATCGATCCCATTTTCTTTATTTGTTTTATCTGGGAAAGTAAATCATCTAATCCGAACCTGTTTTTGCGAAGTTTCTCTTCAAGTTCTTTTGCATGTTTTTCATCGATGGTCATCTCCGCTTTTTCAATAAGTGATAAAACATCACCCATTCCAAGAATTCTGGAAGCCATACGATCCGGATAAAACACATCAAGTGCGTCAAGCTTTTCGCCGGTTCCGACAAATTTTATCGGTCTTCCGGTGGTTGCTCTTGCCGATAATGCGGCACCGCCTCTTGTATCACCGTCAAGCTTTGTGAGGATCAATCCGTCAATACCGAGAGCTTTGTTAAATGCATCTGCCACATTTACACTGTCTTGACCGGTCATCGCATCTACAACAAGTAAAATTTCATGCGGTCTTATTTCCGACTTCAAGTTTTTAAGCTCATTCATCAATGTTTCATCGATATGAAGTCGTCCTGCGGTATCCAATAAAACAAGATCAAAGCCCTCATCGTTGGCTTTTTTTATTGCATTTTTTGCAATTTCAACCGGCGGTGTAGTTCCCATCTGAAAAACTTCAACACCCGTCTGCGAGCCCAAAACCTCAAGTTGTTTAATTGCGGCAGGTCTGTATATATCACAAGCGACCATAAGCGGTCTGTGCCCTTTGCCTTTGAAATACTTTGCAATTTTTGCGGCATGTGTGGTCTTACCTGAGCCCTGCAAACCACAAAGCATTATTACTGTCGGTGGCTTTGATGCAAAAACGATTCTTGATTCTCCGCCGCCCATTAGTTCAACGAGTTCTTCATTTACAATTTTTATTACGGCTTGTGCAGGCGTAAGGCTTTCCATTATTTCGGAACCTATAGCTTTTTCGGTAACTTTGTTTGTAAAATCTTTAGCAATTTTATAACTGACATCCGCTTCTAAAAGAGCAAGCCTAACTTCGCGCATAGCATCGCGAACATCGGATTCGGTAAGAGAACCTTTACTTTTTAATTTTTTGAAAGCGTTTTCGAGTCTTTCGGATAATCCTTCAAAAGCCATTTATCTATTCCTCGTTGAGTGTCTGTATTATGAATTTAATTTTAACTATCGTATCGTTGATTTCTCTTGAAAGTCCATATCTTAAATTATAGTCGTTTATTATATTTGTGCATTCTAAAATATCGTTTAAGGACTTATTTATTTTGTCAAATTTTTTAACATGACCGAGTTGAACTTCCATATTTGCAAGTTGTCCTTCTGCTCGCTTTATAGCGTCACGAACACCTTGCCTTGTAATTCCCTCATTTTGTGCAATTTCAGAGAGAGACAAATCGTCAAAATAATAATGCATCAAAAAACTTCTCTGTTTTTCAGTCAACATCTTGCCATAAAAATCAAGAAGTTTTGCATATTCAAAATCTTTTGCCAAAATAGTCCCCTCCTAAACATTATGTAAAGAGCTTTGCTTTACAGTGATAGATTATACTTTATTATTTTTATGTAGTCAAGTAAAAAATGTTATTTTATCAAGGTTTACAGCCATAAATTTTTTTATATCATTCAATATGTTGTGTAAACTAATTTACTTTACACAACACATAGCAAATCAAAATTTATATAAAAAAATCGTTTTATAAACAACTTACTTAAGTGTAACAATGGTTACCCCATCTTCGCCTTCGCCGAATTTTCCGAGTCTGTAATTTTCGACTAAATCCGATTTCTTCAAATATTCATGTATTCCTTTTCTAAGCGCGCCCGTTCCTTTTCCGTGAATAATCGAAAAAGTTAAATTTCCCGTTCGATACTGTTTATCAAAAAAATATTCAAGTTCGTGAACAGCTTCATCAACAGTCTTACCGCGAACATCACATTCTGCAGTAACAACACCGGTAGATGTACGCTCAGGTTTTTTCGCTCTTTTCCTCGGTTTATTTTTGTTTTTGTCTTCACTCTTTTGGTCTAAAAGTCTTAAATTTTTAAGATTTTCTCTTAGTTGCATTACCCCGACTAAAACGAGAGCAATATTTTTTTTGCTGTCAATTGATATTATTTCTCCTTTTTTTTGTAGAGGAACAACATAAACTTGATCTTTTTCTCTGTAGGGTCTTTCAGGCTCATAGGGTTCGTCCGAATAAATGTTTTCGTAAACAGGATTATTGTTTTCATATAGTTTTTTTACCGTGCTGTTTATTTCAGTTTTAACTTTCTTTGTTAGAGTCGGGTCATCATATTCTTTTATTTTATCTAAAAATCTGTTAGCTTCAGCCGTCGCACGCGAGACAATCTTCTCCGCTTTTTCCGAAGCCTTTCCCATTTCATCTTTTAAAACGGAATTTGCTTTTTCTAAAGCGACTTCAGCCTTTTCTTTGTATTCTTTTGCCTGCTTTTTATATTTTTCAATCTCTTTTTTCTCGTCTTCAAGCGCAAGCCTTGTTTTTTCCAAATCTGAAACTATGTTTTCAAATTTTATATTCTTGTCGTCAACTATATCTTTTGCCTTTTCTATAACTTTGCTTGAAAGACCTAACTTTTCTGATATTTCAAAGGCATTTGACTTACCGGGTAAACCTATTATTAATTTATATGTAGGACTCAATGTCTTTATGTCAAATTCACAGGCTGCATTTTGAACTCGATAAGCCGATATCGCAAATCTTTTGAGTTTTTCATAGTGAGTCGTAGCGACAATTTTTGCGCCTTTTTCCTGTAATGTCTGCAGGATCGAAATCGCAAGAGCAGCACCTTCAACCGGATCTGTGCCCGCTCCGGGTTCATCTATAAGGCAAAGGCTCTTATCGTTACAATTTTCAACAATTGATATTATATTTTTCATATGTGACGAAAAGGTAGATAAACTTTGAGCTATGCTCTGTTCATCTCCTATATCGGTAAAAATATTTTCAAAAACGGAAATTTCACTGTCGGCAGTTGCCGGAATTAAAAGTCCGCACATAACCATGGCACTTAAAAGCCCCACCGTTTTGAGAGTTACCGTCTTTCCTCCGGTGTTTGGTCCTGTTATGACAAGAGTATCAAACTCATACCCGAGTTCAAAGTCAAGTGGCACAACCTCTTTTGGATCAATAAGAGGGTGTCTTGCCTTACTTAGTTTAATTTTACCAGAGTCATTAACTTTCGGAGCCGTTGCGTCCATTTTGCTTGCAAGCACTGCTTTTGCAAATAACAGTTCCAAAAATAAAGCATTGTCTAAAGAAACTAAAATCTCATTCTGTTCCAGTCGCAATTTTTCGGTCAAACTTGCAAGAATTTTTTCAATTTCAATTCTCTCTTTTCCCTGAAGTTCTCTTATTTTATTGTTAGAGTCGACAACCGTCATCGGCTCAATGAAAACAGTTGAACCGGTTGAGGAACTGTCCCATTCTATGCCGGGTATCTGAGACTTATTTTCCGCTTTAACCGGGACAACAAGTCTACCGTCACGAATTGTTACTATGGATTCCCTTAAAAAACTTGAATAATATTCACTTTTAATGACTTTTTCTAATTTTTCCCGAACTTTTCTCTCTTCTGTTTTTATCGCTTTTCTAATTGAAAATAGTTCCCTTGAAGCATCATCTGCCATCTCTTCTTCTGATATGATTTTTCTGTAAATTTCTTTTTCTAAGTCTTCATTAAAATTCACATTTGAAAATCTATCATTCAGCAAAGTTATTTTTTCCTTATGAGATGATCCATAAATCTTGATAAATCTAAATGTCCTAAGTGTACTTGCCATTGACAGCAGTTGAGAAAAAGAGAGTATTCCGCCTTTTGATATGATGTTTAAAATTTCATCTAATTCATTTGGCAAATGAAAGCTCGGTCCTCCGAAAGATTTGTATAGAGAAAAAGCTTCCGCGGAAAAATCTAAATTTCTGCAAACTGTCTGTAAATCTGATTGAGGTTCAAGATTTAAAGCCCGATTTTTTGTCTCTCTGCAAGTACAAAGGTCAGAAAGTTGTTCCAGAATTTTATCAAGTTCAAGTTTTAATAAATCTTTTTGCATTATTTCTCCGTAATTTTTTTATAATAGTCCAATGTCTTTGGCGAAAGACCGCTGTGATACAGAAAATATTTTTCGGTCCTGTCGTTTAATATTTTCAAGTTATTTTCTCCGAGCGTAAACTTAAATGATCTGCCAAGTGTTGAATATAAGATATGTCTCATGGCACTGATAACCGCGACCGGAGTCTTTTCGCCGGCACCGATTTCACAGTTATCACAATATAAAACTCCGTCGCTTATTGACAAAAACATGTAATTACTCTCGAATTTACCACAGCTGTCACAACAGGTAAGATTTGGTGCAAAGCCCAGCAAAGCAGAGAGTTTAAGTTCAAACACCGATTTTATAAGCAACATATTTTTATCTGTCGTTGCAAGCAAATAAAGAGTATTAAGCAAAAGTCTCAAATTATCTTTACTTGTTTCGTCAGAAGAAGCTGTGTCTGAAGCTATTTCACAAAGATAATATGCAAGTGATATTCTGTAAAAATCCTCTCTCAGAGAAAAGAACATCTCTTGCACTTTAAAATTTTCCAAATTATATGCTTCTTTGTTTCGGTATAAAGTGAACTCTCCATAAACAAGAGGCTCAGTAGACGAAATCAAAGAGCTGTTTAATTTTTTACCGCCGCGACAGAAAACACTTATCACGCCTCTGTCATCGGTTAAGATTTTTAAAATAGCGTCCGATTCTTTGTATCGTATCTGTTTTAAGATGATTCCGTTTAAGGTAATGTATCCGCGCTTCATTGATCTTCCAAACCGCTAATGAAGTTTACATCATCTCGCCAATTTTTGGCAGTCTTAACCCTGCAATTTAAGTTGACTTTCATTTTTAGAAAATCTTCAGTCTGCAATCTTGCTGCTGTTGCAATCTTTTTCAGCATTTCTCCGTTTTTGCCTATTATGATTCCCTTATGGCTGTCTTTTTCACAATAAATAACAGCATCTATATGAATTACTTTATTTTTTCTTTTCATCTTTTCAACTGTTATTGCAATGCCATGAGGAATTTCTTTTTGTAAAAATTGCAAAGATGCCTGTCTTATAAAATCGGCGACAATCTCTCTTTCAGTCAAATTTGTCAATTCATTTTCTTCAAAATAATGTGGTCCCTCGGGCGCCAATTTCATAAGTTCTTTTTTTAACAATAAAATATCTTTTTCCTTTGTTGCGGTTATTGGTATTACAGAATCAAAATTGTGGCAATCGGAGAAAGTTTCAATCTTTTCTATAATTTTTTCCTTGTCTTTAACCAAGTCAACTTTATTAATAACAAGAAGCGAAGGCAAAGCAGATTTCTTTATTTTATTTATAAGTTTTTGTTCTTCAATGTTTATATCTTTAGAACGGGCATCAACAACCAGGATTATAATGTCACAGTCATCAAAAGTTGTATTGATATCTTTTATCATCTTTTCGCCCAAAGCATTTTTGGGATCATGAAATCCCGGGGTATCGACAAACACAAGCTGTGTCTCGTTTTCTGTCAAAATACCCATAATTTTACGCCTTGTGGTCTGTGCTTTGGAACTGACAATTGAAAGCTTAACTCCTGTCAAGGCGTTTAATATTGTTGATTTTCCGACGCTCGGAAGTCCGATAATCGAAACAAATGCAGATTTTGTTTTATTCATCTTCACCCATATAATATGATCTGTCTCTGCCAAGTCCAAGTTTGACAAGACATTCTTCTTCTTTTTCCCTCATTCTTAGATGTTCAATTCCGCCTTTTTCGTGATCATAACCTAAGAGGTGCAGCATTGAATGTACAACAAGATATCCGATTTCTCTTGAGAGATCATGTCCAAATTCATTTGCTTGTCTGACAGCCGTTTCCATTGAAATCACAATGTCACCGAGCAAAACATCTCCGGTATCATGATTTACATCCCACTCGCCGTCTTTACCAAGCGGAAAAGAAAGCACATCTGTAGGAGAATCAAGTTTTCTGAATTTACTGTTTAAGTCTCTTATGCCCTCATCATCGGTAAATACTACGGAAATTTCAGCGTTTTCAGAAAAGTTCTCTATCGTCAACACAGCCGTACATGAACGGCGTATAAGCATTCTCAAGCCCTTTGGGATTTTAACTTTCTTTTGTTTGTTCGTAATAACCACATGAACTTTAGGACCCATAGTTATCATCCTCTTTCTTTAAATTTTTATATTTATGGTTTTAATTTTTAAATTTGCATTAATCTGGATAATTATATAATTATATTAGACAAAAAAACATTGACATTTTATACAAAATAAATAGAAAAAAACTGATTTTGTAATAACACAATGAATTCAAAATATTAAATTAAATGTGTTATAATATTTTAAGTTTATAAATAGAGGTTTTTATGAGAAAGTTATATGACAAAAATATACCTAAAGCATGCAAGCATTGTCTTTATGGTGTTTATTCCAAAGTTGAAGAAAAAGTTATATGTGAAAAAAAGGGGTTTCGAGATCCCGATTCACATTGTTTTTTCTATAAATATGATATTTTCAAAAGAGAACCAATGCAGGAACCGCTCTTAAAAACCGATTATAATGAAAAAGATTTTGAAATTTGAGGTGCAAAATGCCAAAGTTTAGACCTTTTAAAGCTGTCCGACCGGCAAACGGTCTCGAAGAAAAAATTGCCGCTCTGCCGTATGATGTTGTTGATAGGCAGGGTGTTTTAGAAGAGATAAAAAAACGACCTGAAAGTTTTCTCCAAATAGACAGACCTGACGCTTTTTTCGATGAAAATTTTAACCCTTATTCAAAAGAGGTTTATCAAAAGGGAGCAGAAATTTTTAAAGACTACCTAAAGACCGAAAAATTCATTAAAGAAAAT
>CABTZO010000033.1 GCA_902489335.1 uncultured Oscillospiraceae bacterium
GAAGCAGGAGACAACATCGGTGCTCTTTTGAGAGGTATTTCAAGAGACGATATCGAAAGAGGACAAGTTCTTGCAAAACCGGGCACAATCAAATCACACAAGAAGTTCTCAGGTCAAGTTTATGTTCTTAAGAAAGAAGAAGGCGGACGTCATACACCATTCTTTAACAACTATCGTCCTCAGTTCTATTTCAGAACAACTGACGTTACAGGAATTATCACTCTTCCCGAAGGTGTAGAAATGTGCGTTCCGGGAGACAACGTTGAAATGAATGTTGAACTTATTACTCCTATCGCTATCGAAGAAGGACTCAGATTCGCTATTCGTGAAGGCGGACACACTGTAGGTTCAGGCGTTGTAACAAAAATCAACGACTAATTCTAAATTTAAAAGACTCTGCTTTGCAGAGTCTTTTTTTTTATAATTATGAAAAAAATCACCGGCTAAGCAGGTAGTTATGATTGTTTATAATATGGATTACAAAATTAAATTTTCATAAAATAAAACAAAAATATAGGTTAAGTTTCTTTATGTGAATTGCTTTTATATAAATGAATTAGTATAATCTGATTATTGAATCGTGGAGGTAATAATGGATACAACTTACCCTAAATCAAAGAAAAAAAGTTTTCTTATTATAGCAGCCTGCATTTTAGTTTCTGTTATTTTAATTTTAGTTTTAACATATAAAAGAAAAATACCAAACAGTTATCGAGATCCGAACAGAGAATTTGAAGTTTTTCAGACAGTAGATGAGGATAGCATTATTTTTATTGACGGAAAACAATGTGATTATAAAATCCCCAAAACTGAAAAAAACAGCGTCTTCAAATTTGATCTTGGTATGTCAAGACTTTTCGTTCTTAATCAAGATGCCACTCTTTATATGGTAAACAATTTAAAAGAACCAAAAATAGTCGATGAAAAAGTCTTTGATTTCAAAGTTTCTTCAAACGGTAAATATGTAACTTACATAAATTCTGATAAACAATTGGTATTGAAAGAAGTAGACACAGATAAAACTCGAATTATAAAAGATAAATTCGGAGCAAAAGGAGAGTTTGAAATAAGTCCGTCGGGTAAGACCGTCGCTTTTGCATATAAGAATTCAAATGAGCCTATAAAGACTTATCTGAATACTAACGGAAGAGAAAAAGAAATTGCAAAAAACATGTTACCCATAGTTGTCAGCGATGATGCAACAAAAGTATTTTTGATGTCTGAATCGGAAGATCTATACTACTTGAATCTGAACAAAAAAAGAAGTAAACCTATAAGACTAAGTGAAGCTCCAATAGGCAGATATCCGATATATTTTAGCAACTCTTTGACAGAAGTCGTTTTTTCCAATTCCAAAGGAACCTATTTCTTTACTGAAGAAGGAAAAGGGGTAAAGAAGATAATCGACGAAGAAGCCAGAATAATGATTCCCAAGCGTAAGGCAGAGAGTTATTCGAGTGTGCCGGATTATAAGATAATTCTTTCTACTTCCAGCGTTTTGAAAAATTATTTCTATTGTGCTTCAAATTCAATATATTATGTAGATAATATCGAACACTCAAAAAAGCTTGTAGATAATGCAACACAGGCTGAAATAACGGATAATCTGGATTCGCTTTTTTATGTCGGAAAGGATAAAAACTTACACAAACTCTTCAAGCGCGATCCTGAAAAAAAAGAACTTTTAGCAAAAGATTGCTTTAACTTTATGTCAAATTCATCGGGAATTGCTTATTATTATACAAACAAAGACGGTGAGTTATATTACTCATACAAAGGTGAAGAGCCTAAAAAGATTTCTGACAAAGTTTTTAATGCCATGTTAAATAAGGACGGATTATTAATTTATACGACTGTAGATGATTCAAATATTTTCAGTGGCAGTTCATATATTTTAAAACCCGGTGATAAACCGAGAAAAATATCTGAAAATTCAATAGATGCTTTTGCAAGCGGTAAATTATTTGCTTATTTTTCTCCAAAATATGAAGGCGATAAGTCGGATATGAATAAGAATCCAAGAAAATATTTCAATGAAGTTACATATGAGCTTTACACTTCAACGAACGGAGTTGACTTTGTAAAAAACGAAAATCAATTTAAGCCTTATAATTAAAAAATAAACGCTTTGAAATTTTTCAAAGCGTTTGTTTTTATTTTTTATCATCTTTGTCGGAGAGCCGGTCAAAGATTTTTTGATATCCTCCGGTGCCGTATGAAAGGGACCTGTTTACACGTGAAATTGTTGCCGTCGATGCACCTGTCTGTTTTACTATGTCGTTATACACATGTCTTTCAGTCAGCATTTTAGCAACAACAAGTCTCTGTGAAATTGACTGTAATTCATTTATCGTAAAAAGGTCTTCAAAGAAATTATAACATTCCTCGGGGGATTGTATTGCCAAAACCGATTCAACCAAAAAGTCGATGTTTTTGTCATTTAAATTTTTCATAATAAACACCTCTCACATTGTTAATTCTATCACTAAACTTTCAGTCTGTAAAGTGATAAAGTAATGAAAAATTTTATTTAAAATCTTTGAAACCGGTATAGTAAATACCGGGTTTTAAGGGCATGCTCTGTAAACCCTTACTTTTTAATCTATGATTATCAATCGTCGGATTATAATTCTTATCTTTCTCGCCAATCAGCTCGGAATTTGTTATACTGTTTACAATTGTTATATAAAACAAAATTATCATGCTTTAATAAAGATTTTAAAAGGGAATTATATGTTTACATTAATAAAGAAAGATCAAAAATCAAGGCTCGGTATGCTTAAAACTCCTCACGGAACCGTTGAAACTCCCGCGTTTATGAATGTCGCAACCTGCGGTGCTATTAAGGGTGCAGTATCCGCTATTGATTTACAGGAAAAACTTAAATCCCAGGTTCAGCTTTGCAACACCTATCATCTTCATCTTCGTCCGGGAGAACAAATAGTAAAAAAAATGGGCGGAATACATCAGTTTACAAATTTCAACAAAACTATTTTAACAGACAGCGGAGGATTTCAGGTTTTTTCTTTGGCAAAGCTGCGAGATATCAGTGAGGAGGGCGTTTTATTTTCCTCGCACATAAACGGTGAAAGAATTTTTATGGGACCCGAAGAAAGCATGAAAATTCAGTCCGCGCTTGGTTCGGATATTGCAATGGCTTTTGATGAATGCATAGAAAATCCCGCCGAGTATGAATATGTAAAAAAATCTACAGAAAGAACTTACAGATGGCTAAAGCGTTGTAAAATGGAGCATGACAGACTTAATCATACCGAAGACGTTACAAATCCCGGTCAACTTCTATTCGGAATAAATCAAGGTTCAACTTATGACGATCTTAGAATCAATCATATGAAAATGATATCAGAGCTTGATTTGGACGGATATGCACTCGGTGGACTTGCCGTAGGTGAGCCTAAAGAAGTAATGTATCATATTATTGATGTTACAGAGGAACATATGCCTGAAAATAAGCCCAGATATCTTATGGGCGTCGGAACACCCGAAAATATTTTAAGTGGCGTAAAGCGTGGAATTGATCTGTTTGACTGTGTAATGCCGTCAAGAAATGCAAGGCATGGACAGATTTTTACGTCGCAGGGAATATTGAATCTAAACAATAAAAAATATGAGCTTGATTCAAAACCGCTTGATGAAAGTTGTGACTGTCCGGTTTGCAAAAAATATTCGCGTGCATATATAAGGCATCTTTTGAAAGCAGGCGAAATGCTTGGAATGCGACTTTGCGTAATTCACAATCTTTATTTTTATAATAATCTTATGGAAAAAATAAGAGAAGCCATCAAAAATGATAACTTCTCAAAGTTCTATGACGATAATTTTGAAATCGTTCAAAGAAGAATTTAAGCGTAAAAACCACGATATTTATCGGGTAATAGTTCTGCTATGCTCTTCATCATATAATCGGTCATCTCTTCTTCAAACTGCTTTTTGGAAATTTTCTTATCATTTTTAGGCAGTTTATATGGTTTTCCGAAAGTTATTTTAATTTTGCCGGGATGCAGTTTTTCGTTTCCCATATCTTTGTCGTCTATCGGTAAAACTTTTTCTGTTCCTGTTATTGCGACGGGTACAATGGTTACATCGGTTTTTATCGCAACATAAGCAGTCCCTTTTTTGCCCTGCATCATAGCTGACGACCTTGAACGAGTTCCTTCCGGGAATATGACGACATTATTTTTTGATTTTATAACTTTAATTATTTCTTTAATTGCATTTATATCCGCAGAATTTGGATTGATATGAATCGTTCTGAAAAAATTTAATATAAAATTAGTCTTTTCGTTTTTTGAAAGTTTAACGCCCGAAACATAGTATGGGTTTTTATTATGTATAACAAAGTTTAAAGCAACCGCGTCAAGGTTGGAAAGATGATTGCAAATGAAAATGACCGGATCTGTCACCGAATTTGCATAATATAAGTTTTCTGTTTCTATTTTCGCGAAACTGTTAAAAAATATTTTTTGAAAAATTTTCCATAATTTAAGCTCAAGTATTTCCATGGCGATGATTATATCATCTTTTATTAAAATTTTCATCAATCTTTTATATTATATGAAAATTTATTGATTATATTAAAAATGAAAGATTTTGCAAAAAACTTGCAAACTTTAATCATTAAGAATATCATTGTATGGAATTTGTGTTTTATTTATAAAGCAGGAGGAACTATGAACTATAATGAAATGACGAAAGAAGAACTTTCAAAAATTTATGATGATTGCAAGGCTGAATATGATGAGATTTTAAAACAAAATTTAAATCTTGATATGTCAAGAGGTAAGCCATCAAAGGAACAGGAAAAATTATCTCTTGATATGCTTGATGTAATAAATTCCAAAACTGATTTTGATAATTTGGAAACGGACGTATTAAATTACGGTTCTCCTTTTGGAATAAAAAGCGCCGTTAAACTAATGGCAGAAATAATGGATGTTAAACCGGAACAAGTAATCGTTGTCGGTAATTCAAGTCTTACAATTATGTTTGACCTTGTTTCACAGCTTATGAGCAAAGTCAGAAAAAACGGTTCTTGGTGCACTGAAAAAGAAGTTAAATTTATTTGCCCCGTTCCCGGATACGACAGACACTTCGGAATATTAGAGCATTTTGGAATTAAAATGATAAATGTATCTATGACCGAGAACGGACCGTGCATGGAAGAAATCGAAAAACTCGTTCAAGACCCTCAGGTTAAGGGAATGATTTGTGTTCCAAAATATGCAAATCCGACGGGAATCACTTTTTCTGATGAGGTTGTCACAAAACTTGCAAAAATGAAAACGGCTGCCGAAGATTTTGTTATAATTTGGGATAATGCTTATGTCGTTCATGATTTATTGGGAAAAGAAGATAAATTAATAAACATTTTGGACGAATGTGAAAAATACGGTAATCCAAACAGAGTATATGAAGTTTCTTCAACATCAAAAATTACCTTTGCCGGTGCCGGAATTTCAGCTATCGCTTCATCCGAAAAGAATTTGAATGAGATCAAATCAAGAATGAAGATTCAGACAATCGGAAACGACAAGATAAATCAGCTAAGACATGTTCTTTATCTTAAAGACTTAGACGGCGTCAAAGCTCACATGAAGAAACAAGCTCAAATTATAACGCCGAAATTTGACGAAGTTTTATCTTTGCTTGATAAAAATTTAAAAGATACCGGGGTTGCAGACTGGACTAATCCTAACGGCGGATATTTCATAAGCCTCAACGTCAAAGTCGGAAGTGCTAAAAAAGTTTTTGAACTTTGCAAATCTGCAGGTGTTAAACTTACAAATTGCGGAGACACCTTCCCATATGGTAAAGATCCTAATGATGAAAATATCAGAATCGCTCCGACTTATCCAACAGTTGAAGATCTTAAAAAAGCAACTGAACTTTTGATTTTATGTATCAAACTTGTATCAACAGAACATCTTTTAAATAAATAATTAAAAAGCTAATATCCCGTCGTAAATAGGCGGGATATTTTTGTGTTATAATATTATTCGAATGAGGTGATTTAGTGGAAATCTACGAAAAAATAAAAACAATTGTCTTTGGCGGAGGTTGTTTTTGGGGAACTCAGCAGGCTTTTAAACTGTTAAACGGAGTGATAAAAACTCAGGTCGGATATGCTAACGGAAATACAGATAAAACTGAATATCAAAATCTTTCTGTAACCGAACATGCCGAAGTTGTAAAAATAACCTATGACGCAAATAAAATAAGGCTAGCCGAGCTAATAGACCGGTTCTTTTTAATTATTGATCCGTTTACATTAAATCAACAGGGAAACGATGTAGGAAGACAATATAGAACGGGAATATATTATGAAAATGACGAAGATTTAAAGATAATTAATCTGTCGATGGAAGTCAGAAGAAAACTTTATGACAAAAAAATATATGTTGAAGTAGAAAAGCTTAAAAACTATGTTACCGCAGAGCCCTATCACCAAAATTATTTGGAAAAATATCCGAGCGGATATTGTCATATTAATCCCAACGATATATTAAAACCGCTTTGGTCTGACAATAATTTTATAAAGCCAAGCGATGAAGAAATCAAAAAACAATTTGGCAGCGATGTCTTATATATCAGTCAAGAAAAAGGCACCGAATATCCTTTTACAAGTAAATATAACGACGAAAATCAAGTGGGTATTTACGTTGATGTAATAAGCAAGGAGCCTTTGTTCTCATCGATTGATAAGTTTGACGCCGGTTGCGGTTGGCCGAGTTTCACAAGACCGATTACAACTGACAGATTAGATGAATATGAAGATACAAGTCATTCCATGATAAGAACCGAGGTCAGAAGTAAAATTGCAAACAGTCATTTAGGTCATGTTTTTAATGACGGACCTGTTGAAAAAGGCATGCTAAGATATTGTATAAACGGAGCTGTTCTGGAGTTTATTCCGCTTTCTAAAATGGAAGAAAGAGGATACCTGTTATATATACCTTATGTCTATCAATAAAATTAAATATTATATTTGACTTTTTTGCGCTCTGATAATATAATATCGGAGTGCAAAGAAGTATAGATATGGACCATTAGCTCAGTTGGTTAGAGCAACCGGCTCATAACCGGTCGGTCCGGGGTTCGAGTCCCTGATGGTCCACCAAATCGCCCGTAAATATATTTACGGGTTTTTTCTTTTATTGTTAACGATTTGTTTTTTAATTCCTATTGACATAGTAGGAGTTAAAAAGTTATAATGTTTATAGAATTTAAGATAAATTATTATAAAAAGGGGAAATAAATGAAAGTATATGCTGACAATGCGGCAACGACAAAAATGAGCAAAGACGCAATTGATGCAATGGTATATGAAGCACAAAATAACTACGGAAATCCATCCAGCCTCTATAAAATAGGTCAAGTTGCAAAAGAAAGTCTTGAGAAATCAAGAGAAGAAATTGCAAAAATCTTAAATGCCGAGCCAAAAGAGATATATTTTACCTCCGGCGGAAGCGAGGCTGATAATCAAGCTTTAATTTCGGCAGCTTATTTTGGAAAAAGAAAAGGAAAGACTCATATTATCTCTTCAGCCTTTGAACATCATGCAATTTTGCATACGCTAAAAAAACTTGAAAAAGAGGGGTTTGAAGTTACTCTGTTAGATGTCAATTCTAATGGTGTCATAAATCCACAGCAGGTTAAAGATGTAATAAAAGAAGAAACCTGCCTTGTAACGATTATGTATGTAAACAACGAAATCGGTACAGTTCAACCTATCCGTGAAATCGGAGAAATCTGTAAAGAGAGCGGAGTACCGTTTCATACAGACGCAGTGCAAGCTGTGGGACACTTGCCGATAGATGTAAAAAAAGACAATATCGACATGCTTTCTCTTTCGGCACATAAATTTCAAGGACCAAAGGGCGTCGGTGTTTTATATGCAAACAAAAAAGTTCCGCTTGTTAATTTAATTGAGGGTGGAGCACAGGAAAGAAAAAAAAGAGCCGGAACTGAAAATTTACCGGGCATCGTTTCAATGACCGTAGCACTTAAAAATGCTGTAAATTCAATGGAAGAAAATTCAAAAAAAATAATAGAGCTGAGAGATATTTTGATAGAAGGTCTTTCAAAAATCGAGCACTCCGCATTAAACGGCGATCCTAAAAAGAGAAATGCCGGAACGATCAATTTTTGTTTTGAGGGAATAGAGGGTGAATCTTTACTTTTACTCCTTGACGAAGCAGGAATTTCAGCTTCTTCGGGTTCTGCCTGTACATCGGGTTCACTTGATCCGAGTCATGTTTTGCTTGCGATAGGAAGACCTCATGAAGTAGCACACGGCTCGCTGAGACTTTCTATAAACGAACATAATACAAAAGAGCAAATGTATTATGTAGTTGAACAAGTTGAAAAAGTTGTTAAATATTTAAGACAAATATCGCCGGTTTGGTATGATTTAATGCACGGCAAGAGAGAATTTGTATTATAAGGAGAAAATTATGGCTTTATACAGTGAAAAAGTAATGGATCACTTTAAGAATCCGAGAAATTTGGGAGAAATGGAAAATCCTGATGCAATAGGGGAAGTCGGTAACGCAAAGTGCGGAGATATTATGAAAATATATCTCAAAATAAAGGACAATATCATCACTGATATTAAATTTCAGACTTTCGGTTGTGCGAGCGCAATCGCATCTTCTTCAATTGCAACTGAGATGATAAAGGGAAAGTCTATAGAACAGGCACTAGCTCTTACTAACAGAGAAGTTGTAGATTCACTTGACGGTCTTCCCACTCATAAGATTCATTGTTCTGTTTTGGCGGAAGAAGCAGTTAAATCCGCAATTAAAAATTATTATGATAAAAATAATATTGAATATGACAAGTCAAAATTCCCAAGCTGTGAAGAATGTGACAGTTGCAGGATGGTATAAATGAAGATTTCAACTCGGGGAAGATATGCTTTAGAAGTTCTATGCGAGTTATCAAATGAAGAATTCAAGCCCCTAAAAGAGATTACAAAAGAACTCGGACTTTCAAGAAAATATCTTGAAAGTATAATGACGACTTTGACTAAAGAGGGACTTTTAGAGTCGGCTTATGGGAGTAAGGGTGGCTATCGTCTTGCAAAAAGTGTAGATAATATAACTCTTGCGGAAGTTTTAAAAGCAACCGAGGGTTCACTTTCGGTCACACCATGCTTAGATGATGACGCAACGCCTTGTGAAAAATCTGAATACTGCAAAACTATTAAAATTTGGAAAAATTTAAACAAATTAATCAATGATTATTTTTGCAGCATAACAATAAATGACATAAAATAACGGGCAATTTAATTGCCCGTTATCTTTATAGTTTTTTCACAACTTTTGTTATATCATCATTTATAACTAAGTCTGCCGAATTATCGTAAGGAGTCTTGTCTTTGTTAATAAGGACAAGGTTTTTTCCTTTGAAATATCTGATAAATCCTGCAGCAGGGTAGACGATTAGAGAAGTTCCGATAACGATCATTAAATCTGCTTGTTCGATAGCGTTTATTGAATTTGATATAACATCATTGTTTAAACTCTCTTCGTATAAAACAATACCGGGACGCACGATTTCACCGTCGGCTTCACATGTAGGAACACCGTCTTGGCTTAGAACATATTCCAAATCGTAGTTTTTATGGCATTTGACGCAATAATTATACAAAACGGAGCCATGAAGCTGAAAAACTTTAGTGGATCCGGCTTTTTGATGAAGGCAATCAATATTTTGAGTGACAACAGTTACATCTTTTTTTGATTCCAGTTTCGCAAAAAAAATATGGGCCGAGTTTGGCTTAGCGTTCGGAAATATCATCTTTGATTTATAGAAATCAAAGAAAATATCAGGATTTGATTTAAAGAAACTATGTGAAATGATTTGCTCCGGAGGATATGAAAACCCATTTTTTTCATTGTAAATTCCGTTTGAAGATCTAAAATCCGGAATACCTGAGGCAACGCTTATACCGGCACCAGTAAAGACGACGATCTTCTTTGCGTTTTGAATCATTTCTTTAAGGCTTTCAATTTTATCCATAAAATCACTCCCTATGGTATTATAACATTCATATTAAGATGATATAATATATAACTAATAAATGTTCAAATATTTGGGGTTGGAATGAATTTTAAGGAAAAACTTTTAAATAACTCAAATAATATAAAATCTATGCACATGCCGGGCCACAAGAGAAATAAGAAATATAAAGCTCTTATGGATTTGGGAATGAAATATGATTTTACTGAAACGTCTTATCTTGATGATTTACACAATCCTGAAGGTATAATACTTCAAGAAGAAAAAAAGGCCGCAAAATTATATGGAACTGAAAAATTTATCTTTGGAGTTAACGGATCAACAGGACTTATAACTACAGTTATTTATGCACTTTCTAAAGAACATAGTAATTTTATGGCTTTTGATAATTGCCATTACAGTATATATAACGCATTAAAAATATCACAAAAAAACATTTATCTTTTTTCTCCAAAAAGAAATGAAGATACTACTATTGTAGAAGATATAGATTATGAAGATTTGGAACATCAATTGACTTTAAAAAAAATTGAGGCTTTGATTTTGACCTATCCGGATTATGAGGGACAAGTCTTAAAATTAGAAACTATATCCGAAATTTGTCATAAATTAAATGTTATATTGGTCGTGGATCAAGCACACGGTGCGCATTTTGGACTTTCAAAATATTTCCCTGAAAATGCAATAAAAATAGGCGCTGATTTTGTGATTCAGAGTTTACATAAAACCTTACCGTCACTCACACAGACAGCGGTAATGATGTGTAATGAATATATTTATGATAAATATAAAATAAATGATTATATCAAATTTTTTGAGACCTCAAGTCCATCTTTTATTTTAATAAGTTCTATATGTGAATGCATGGATTTTATATCAAAAAA
>CABTZO010000034.1 GCA_902489335.1 uncultured Oscillospiraceae bacterium
CACTCTCGCGAACAGGTATTGATTATATATTGAAATATAATAAAAGTCAATAAACTAATTACAAAATATTATGTTATTTTAATTTTTAATTCAATTAGTTTAGATAAATTGATTTAAACTTGACAATTATAATTTAATTTGTTACTATGCTACTACACTAAAGTGAAACGTTAATTGCAGACAAATCTTTTACGGAGAAACATAAGATGAACAAATATCAAAATTCAACACCAAACGGAGTCAGAGATATTCTTTTTGAAGAATCAAAGGAACTTTCCTTAATAAAATCAAAGGTTACCAAGCTTTTTGAACAAAGTGGATATTTTAAAATCGAAACGCCGACAATGGAGTTTTTTGATGTCTTTAACAGAAAAAGTTGCGGTATTCCATTTGAAAATATGTTCAAATTTACCGACCATAAGGGAAGACTCTTGGTTTTAAGACCGGACAACACTCTTGCAATCGCAAGGGCAACAGCTTCAAACTTTAAAAGTTTTAATCTTCCGCTTAAACTTTTCTATTCTCAGAAAGTATTCATCTCAAATCCCGAACTATCCGGAGCCTTTAACGAAGAACTGCAATGTGGAATTGAAAACTTTGGAAATTCAAGTGAAGATACCGACTTTGAGATTTTGACTCTTGCCATCAAATCACTTTTACTTTTAAATGATGAATTTAAACTCGAAATCGGCAATTCGGCTTTTTTCAGAACTTTGCTTGATAAACTTTCACTTAATTTTGACAAAAGAGAAAATATCAGACTCTATGTTGAAAACAAGAATTTCACGGCACTGAACGAAGAATTAAACGATGTTCCGAACAGCAAATATAAAGATTATCTTCTTAAATTGCCTACAATGTTCGGAAGTTGTGAAGTCATTGATGAAGCGATGAAGGTTTTGCCTGATGAAAATGTACAAGTTCAACTTAAATCACTTAAAAATCTTTATCGAAAACTTTCTGAAAACGGATATGAAGATAAAATTTCTTTTGATCTTGGACTTGTTCACGGAATCAATTATTATACGGGAATTGTTTTTCGCGGATATCTTCCGTCTTCGGGGCTAAAAGTTTTATCCGGGGGAAGATATGATAACTTACTTTCGGAATTTGGCAGAGATTTACCGGCTATAGGCTTTGCACTTGAGATGAATACAATTTCAGACGCATTACTTAAGGAGAAGAAATGACTGATATAAAAATAGGACTTACAAAGGGCAGACTGCTCTCTGAAACTTTGGATATATTTGAAAAAGCAGGCTATGATGTAAGCCGTGTTAAAAATCCCGGCAGAAAACTTATTTTGCCTATGAACGATACAAATGTTGTGCTTGCCAAAGCCCCCGACGTAATAACTTATGTGGGTGCGGGCGCTTGTGATATCGGAGTTGTCGGGAAAGATGTTATTATGGAAAAAGGCGGCACTTTCTACGAATATTTTGACCTTGATATCGGCAAATGCAAAATGATTTTAGCGGCAAAAGACAAATCTTTTTTTGAAGGGTATAAGACCAAAACAATTGCGACGAAATATCCGGAAATAACTTCAAAATATTTTGCCAAAAAGTCAATGGATGTAAGAATAATTAAAATTGAGGGCTCGGTAGAACTAACACCATTAATTGGTTTGGCGGACGCAATTGTCGATATCACTCAGACGGGTCAGACGCTCAAAGAAAACAACTTGATAATCTTGGATGAAGTTTGTGATATAAGCGCAAGACTAATTGTTAATATAGCAGCCTTAAAATTAAAACAAGTAAAAATAAATAAGATTTTGTCGGATATAGGAGGTGTACTCGGTGATAAAGATAATTGACGCAAACAGTAAAGCAGAATACTTAGAACTTGATCGAATAAAGAAAAGAGGTCAGGGTGAAAACGGTGTTGCGGACAGCGTAAAAAAAATAATAGATGATGTTAAAATCTATGGAGATAAAGCTTTATTTGAATATGCCTTGAAATTTGACAAAGCCGAGATTAAAAATCTTAAGGTAACGAAAAAAGAAATCGAAGAGGCATACAATAATGTTTCCAAAGAACTGATAACAGCACTGAAAAACGCATATAAAAATATTTATGATTTTCACTCAAAGCAGATTAAAAACGAATACAAATTAAAAGATAAGTTCGGCAGTGTAACGGGAAGACGAGTTTTGCCCCTAAAGAGAGTCGGAATCTATGTTCCCGGCGGAACAGCCGCCTATCCCTCAAGCGTTTTGATGAACGCTATTCCCGCAAAAGTTGCCGGTGTTAAAGAAACGGTTATGATTACTCCCTGTGGAAAAGACGGGAAAATAGCCGATAATATTTTAGCCGCAGCCAAAATTTGCGGTATAAAAGAAATTTATAAATCAGGTGGAGCGGGTGCCATAGCGGCTCTTGCTTTTGGAACACATAGCATAGAGCCCGTTGATAAAATTACGGGTCCGGGGAATATTTTTGTATCGACTGCAAAAACTCTTGTATCCGATATTGTCGGAACCGATATGCCCGCCGGTCCGTCCGAGATTTTAATCGTTGCCGATGAAACGGCAAATCCCGAATTTCTGGCAGCTGACTTACTCTCTCAAGCGGAACACGATGCACTCGCATCTGCAATTTTGATTTCTACTAACAGAGAAATTTCAGAAAAAACCGCAAAAATAGTCAGAAAGATGACAGACGAATCAAAACGTCGAGATATAATTGAAAAGTCTATTGAGAATTATGGATTGATTATAAATGTTGAAAATGTAGATGAAGGTATAAAGCTGTCAAATTATTTTGCTCCCGAGCATCTTGAACTCTGCACCGAGAAAAATGAAGAAGATCTTGAAAAAGTTGAATCAGCAGGCTCTGTTTTCTTGGGAAACTGGACTCCTGAAAGTGTAGGCGACTACTATTGCGGAACAAATCATATTCTGCCCACTTGCGGGACTGCAAGATTTTGTTCGGGACTCAGCACGGAAGATTTTGTCAAGCATATAACTTTTACAAAATATACGAAGAATTCATTGATAAATTCATCAAACGACATTGAAATCATAGCAGAGTCTGAGGGGCTTTATGCACATTCCAATGCAGTAAAAGTGAGGACAAAAAATGAAGTATGAGCCGATAGTAGGAAAATACAAAATAAGAGCAGACGCAAACGAAAGTTTTATAAATCCACTTGATTATCTGAAAGATGAGATACTCTCTGTCTGTGAAAAGCTTGAATTTAACAGGTATCCTAACCCGGATTATAAAAATCTTGTTTCAGCATTTGCAGAATATTTAGATATCGATGAGAATAAAATTGTCGCATTCAACGGCTCGGATGAGTCGCTAAGTGTTTTGATAAACGCCTTTACTCAAAATAATGATAAAGTTTTATGTTTTGATCCCGATTTTTCCATGTACCAAATTTACTTTGAGGAAAACAAAACAAATTTGATTAAGCTTCCCAAAAAAGACGGACTTTATATAGATTTTGACGCTGCATTAAAATTAATAAACGAAGATCAAATAAAGCTCTGTATTTTTTCCAACCCCTGCAATCCGACTTCAGTCGGAGAAAAACGCGATGTTATAATAGATTTCATCGGCAAAGCACAGGAAAAAGACTGCATTGTTGTAGTCGACGAAGCATATATGAATTTTTGGAATCAGAGTGTAGCCAAAGAGGTTGATCGATTTGATAATTTAATTGTGCTGAAAACTTGTTCGAAAGCAATGGGAATGGCTGCTTTAAGAGTCGGTTTTTCAATCTCTGACAAAAAATTGGCAACCAAACTTCGCAATTTCAAATCTCCTTATAATATAAGCAATCCCGACGCTAAATTTGCGGCCTTGATTTTAAGAAGACACGATATAATTGATATGATGACGGAAAAAATAAAATCATCAAACAGAAGTTTATTAAATCAACTTAAAAAGCTTGACGGAAAAGATTTTAAGGTTGTTGACTCCGATACTAATTTTGTCTATATCAAGACAAACAGAGCCGATGCTTTAGATGATTTTTTAAGAAAAAATAATATTTCAATCAGAAAATTTGATAAAGCAGTCAGAATTACTTGTTGCAAAGAAGAGGATAATCTTGAGATAATGGAAAAGATAAAAGAGTTTTTAGGAGGGGAAAATGAGAAAAGCTGAGATAAACAGAAAAACAAAAGAAACCGATATAAAACTGAAATTGAATCTTGATTCCGATGAAATCAAAATAGACACCGGAGTCGGATTTTTCGATCACATGCTTGAATCCTTTGCTTTTCACGGAGGATTTTCGCTTGAAGTCAAAGTAAAGGGTGATCTACAAGTGGACGCTCATCACACAGTTGAAGATGTCGGAATTTGTGTGGGTAAAGCTTTTAATGAAGCACTTTCTGACAAAAAAGGAATAGAACGATTCGGTGAAGCCTTTGTCCCTATGGACGACGCTCTTGCACGTTGCGTATTGGATATAAGCAGGCCCTATCTTAATTATGATGTTTTTTATTCTCAAGAAAAGTGCGGAGAATTTGATGTCTGTTTGGTAGAAGAGTTTTTCAGAGCTCTCTGTATGAATGCTAATTTCACAATGCACATTGCCGTTTTATACGGAAATAATGCGCATCATGAAGCGGAAGCCGTGTTTAAGTCTGCCGCACGTGCTATAAAAAAGGCAGTTAAGATAACGTCAGATAAAACAAATTCATCAAAAGGTGTTCTATGAGACCGATAATTTTGCCTGCGATTGATATTAAAGACGGAAACTGTGTCAGACTATATAAAGGCGACTTTAAAACTGTTCATAAAGTTTTTTCTACTCCGCTTGACAGTGCCGAAAATTTCAAGGTTGAGGGCGCAGAGTTCTTGCACATAGTCGATTTAGATGCGTCATTGACGGGAAAACCCGAAAACTTTGAAATAATATTAAAGATAAAAAAAGAAACCGGTCTTAAAATTGAAGTCGGTGGCGGAATACGTGATATAGAAACTGTTGATTTTTATTTGAAAAATGGTATTGATCGACTGATTTTGGGAACTGCAGCAGTTGAAGACAGAGATTTTTTAACCAAAGCGGTTGAAAAATATAAAAATAAGATAGTTGTAGGAATTGACGCCGATAATGAAACTGTCTTGACTTCAGGTTGGACAAAGTCTTCAAAAATTAATTATCTTGATTTTGCAAAATCACTTGAAAAGCTCGGCGTTGAAACAGTGATCTTTACGGATATCTCAAAAGACGGAACCCTGCAGGGACCGAATTTAATTCAACTTCAAAAGCTCTTAGACAAAACAAATCTAAATGTTATTGCAAGCGGAGGAGTCAAAGATAAAAAAGACATTATCGATTTGAAAAACTTAGGTGTTTTTGGCATAATTTGCGGAAAGTCACTCTATGAGGGAACACTGAAACTTAAGGAGGCACTTGAAGTTGCAAAATCTTGATAAATATTTTGAAAAATCTAATCTGATCCCTGCAATAATTTTTGAAGAAAAAACAAAAGAAGTTTTGATGCTGGCTTATATGAACAGAGAGTCGCTTGAGTTAAGTCTAAAAACAGGTTATACAAATTTTTACAGCCGTTCGAGAAAATGTCTTTGGAAAAAGGGCGAGACATCGGGACATGTTCAGAAAATAAAAAAAATTATATCAGACTGTGATAACGATACACTGCTTATCTATGTGGATCAAACGGGTCCTGCCTGTCATACGGGAAGTCACAGCTGCTTTTTTAATGAAG
Source organism: uncultured Oscillospiraceae bacterium (assembly GCA_902489335.1). Classification (GTDB taxonomy): domain Bacteria; phylum Bacillota; class Clostridia; order Oscillospirales; family Acutalibacteraceae; genus JAUNLX01. The sequence goes on from CABTZO010000034.1 coordinate 5,694, forward strand.
TTTGGGAGAGTTAAATGGAAGATATAATAAAAGAATTACTGGACGTAATTAAATACAGAAAAAAATATCCGCTTGAAAAATCATATACCTGCTATCTTTTAGATGAGGGAACCGATAAAATCTTGAAGAAAATCGGTGAAGAATGTTCTGAAACCATAATTGCCGTAAAAAACAAAGATAAAAATGAAATTGTAAATGAAATATCGGACCTGATATATCATTTGCTTGTTATGACTGTAAATGAAAACATAAACATTGAAGACATAAAAAAAGAACTTCAAATCAGAGCGGCAAAGCAACAGAATCTGAAAGAATTTCATAAAACCGATAAAAACACATAAAAAAACCGATGTTCAACATCGGTTTTCTTTTTAATTTATTTTTTTGAAATGTTCCGGTTTGAAATCTCCGGGATATAACTTTTTTTGTTCACTCAATAAAATACAGTCATATTCAAAAGCGGAAGCGCATTCAGGACAAATTAAAATATTTTTTCTCTTTAGTTCTTTAAGCGGAATTTTATAGAGCGAGACAGCATCTTTAATTGTAAGCCTCGTAAGATGGACGGATTTATGGCAGGATGGACATTCGAGTAAAACCGTTTTTCCTTCAAGCTTCAAAAATGTTTTATCAGCTTTAACATCTTTAATTATTCCGTTAATCTTTGGAAACATTTTATCCTCCCAAGTATGAACTGTATATAACACTGTGATGATTTTATCACAGCTAAAGTTTTTTATCAATTAAAATAATATATGAATAAAATCAAAAAATTATTTTAAGTCACTTGTGCAGTGAGGACATTTTGTCGCTTCAATATTGACACTTGACTTGCAGTGCGGACAAATTTTTGTTGTGGGATTTTCTTCCGGTTGTCTCTTAACTTTATTGATTGCTTTGACAAATAAGAATATAACAAAAGCGATAATCAAAAAGTTTACAACGGCTTGAATAAAGTTACCATACATAATTGCAGCTTCCGGAATACCACTTGCTGCGTCTGCGGGTTTAATTACATATTTTAGTCCGGAAAAATTAATTCTTCCCAAAATCAAACCTATTACGGGCATTATAATATCGTTTACCAATGAATTAACAATCATTCCAAATGCACCACCGATTATAACGCCGACAGCCAAGTCAATTACATTTCCTCTTGCTATGAATTCTTTGAATTCCTTTAACATAATTGTCTCCTCTCTAAAATTTATAATACAATTTTAGAGAATCATTTTCGTTATGTCAATATAGCTAAAAACCAATATTAAGAATATATTTTTATTTTTTGTATAATTGGTGCTATGTGTTAAAATGAAATGTAATTTTTTTATAAAGGTAGGTAGCAGTGAAAAGTTTTTTTGATATTGACGAAAAAATATTGAATTTGTCAGAGATCGCGGAAAATGAGATAAAAGATCAATTTGAAGAAATAGAAAAAATCGGTTCATATAATTCAGAAAAAGTTCTGTCGGCTTTCGTTCAAAATCAGGTGTCCGAAAGACACCTACACGGAACAACAGGTTATGGCTATAACGACGAGGGCAGAGAAATAATCGACAAAGTTTATGCGACCGCATTTAAAGCGCAGGACGCTTTAGTTCGTCATTCTTTTGCAAGCGGGACTCACACTTTGACCGTTGCTCTTTTTGGAATTCTCAGACCCGGACAAACAGCTCTTTGTATTACAGGAACTCCTTATGATACTTTGCGTGGTGTAATAAAATCTAACGAAGATGTAGGATCTCTATATGATTTTAATATTGGATTTGATACGGTTGATTTGACAGATGACAATAAATTTGATGAGAATAAAATTTTTGAGAAACTTTCAAAAAAACAATATGATCTTATTTATATCCAACGCTCGAGCGGATATGAAAACAGACTAGCGTTTTCCTGTGAACAAATCGGAGATATAACACAAAAAATAAAGTCTGAATATAAAATTGATGTGATGGTAGACAACTGTTACGGAGAATTTGTTCAGACTCAGGAACCGACTTCATATGGAGTTGATTTGATTGTAGGTTCACTTATTAAAAACCCGGGTGGTGTTGTTGCAAAAAGTGGAGGATATATTGCCGGAAGACAAGATCTTGTCGAAAAATGTGCTTACAGACATACTGCACCATTGGTTGGTAAGGAAGTAGGCGCAACAATTGACGAAAATAGGAATTTGCTTTTAGGTTTTTATCTTGCTCCTAAGATCACTCAAGAAGCACATAAATTGGCAATCTTCACTGCTTCTTTATTTGAACTTATGGGATATGAAGTTTCCCCGTTATCAACAGAGAAAAGATATGATATAATACAGAGGGTTAACTTAAAAAGTCCGAAAAAACTTGAAAAGTTTTGTCAGGGACTGCAAAAAGGCTTGCCGGTTGATTCATATGTTGTTCCATATCCTTGGGATATGCCGGGTTACGATAATAAAGTAATTATGGCGGCAGGCGGATTTACTTCCGGATCTTCAATAGAATTATCAGCTGATGGTCCGATGAGAGAGCCCTTTACCGCTTTCTTGCAAGGCGGAATAGATTATTCAACATCAAAAATTGCTGTAATGCTTGCGGCAACGGAGGTTATTAGAAATGAAAGATAAGCTTGCAAAATTAAAAAGTGGAACTGATTTTAGAGGAAATGCAATTGAAACAGACGGAATACTTGATTTTACGGATGATGTCTGTAAACATATTGCATACGGATTTGCAGCATTTTTGAGAAATAAAATTACAAACAATGAAAATCTTACGGTTGCTGTAGGTCATGATTGCAGAGTTTCCGCAGAGAGATTAAAGACGGCATTTATAGATGCTCTTTTGGAAGAGGGCATAAATGTAATTGATGTTGGTCTTGCTTCAACTCCTGCAATGTTTATGACTACCGTCAACTTTAATTGTGACGGAGCAGTTTCAATTACAGCTTCACATCATCCTTATAATAAAAATGGATTTAAATTTTTTATTGCAAAGGGCGGACTGGATTCTCCGGATTTAGATTATATAATCGAACACTGTGATAAATCCGAGGGCATAGAGAAAAAAGGAGAACTCTCGACTGATGATTATATGAAAATCTACGCCGAAAATCTAAGAGAGATGATTTGCAAAGAAGTCAACGCCGACGATTATTTAAGACCGCTTCGCGATTTTAAAATTGCGGTTGACGCAGGTAACGGAGTGGGTGGTTTTTATGCCAAAAAAGTTTTGGAACCTCTCGGCGCCGATGTTTCCGGCTCTGTTTATCTTGACCCTGACGGCACTTTCCCAAACCACATGCCTAACCCTGAAAATGAAGAGGCTATGGATTCACTTAAAAATGCGGTTTTGCAAAGCAATTCCGATCTCGGTGTTATTTTTGATACCGATGTTGATCGAGCTGCTTGTGTTTTCTCAAACGGAAAAGAAATAAATAAAAATGCTCTGATAGCTCTTATGACTTCAATTGTTTTGAAAGATTCTCCGGGTGCTACTATTGTTACCGACAGCGTTACATCCGATGAACTAAAAAAGTTTATTGAAGATCTCGGAGGCAATCACCACAGATTCAAGCGCGGATATAAAAATGTTATCAACGAAGCCAAAAGGCTTAACTATTTTGAAAGCGTTGACAGTCCGCTTGCGATTGAAACATCAGGACACGCCGCTATGCGTGAGAACTATTTCTTAGATGACGGAGCATATTTGATAACAAAGATAATCATTGAAGCCGCTAAACTCAGAAAAGAGGACAAAACTTTAATGAGCTTGCTACAAGGTTTCACAGAGCCTGCATACGCTAAAGAAGCGAGAATTAAGATTACAAGAGAAGAATTTAAAGACTATGGAAACAAAATAATTTCTGAACTCAAAGATTTTTGCAATCAAACTCCTGATTCTACTGTTGTCGCAAAAGACAGTCATGAGGGTGTCAGAGTCAGTTGCCCGCAGTCTATGGGCTGGTTTTTGTTGAGACTCTCGGTTCACGATCCGATTTTACCTTTAAATATTGAGGGACACAGTGAAGACGGAATTAAAAATATGGCAAAATTTGTCTATGATTTTTTAAATAAATACAGTGATTTAGAATTAAATAAACTATCGGAGTTGATTTGAAGTGAAAAAAGACATTAAAGACTATGTGAGAACGATACCTGATTTTCCGGAAAAGGGAATAATGTTTCGTGATATAACAACAATTTTGGGAGACGCAGACGGCCTTCATCTTGCCGTCAGTCTTATGGAAAAACAAGCCGAAAAATATGATTTTGACATAATTGTCGGTCCGGAAAGCAGAGGATTTATTTTCGGTGTGCCGATAGCATATAACCTTTACAAGCCCTTTGCTCCAATAAGAAAAAAGGGAAAATTACCCGGAGAAACAGTTCAAGTAGAATACGGACTTGAATATGGAAAATCTGTTTTGGAAATACACAAGGACGCCATAAAAAAAGGTCAAAAAGTTTTGATTGTCGATGACCTTATGGCTACAGGCGGAACAATAGACGCGATAGTTCAACTTGTAGAAAGTTTGGGCGGAGAAGTTGTTGCCGGAGTCTTCCTTATGGAACTGAAAGGCTTAAAGGGCAGAGAAAAATTCAAAAACTTCCCGATTGAAACCATAATCGCCTACGAGGGAAAATAGATAAAAACACATCGTCTTCGGACGGTGTATTTTTTTGATTTATTGGAATAGTTTTTGACTTTTTTTTCATTATAAAATACAATGACTTTGCGACCGATTTGGGCAGTCGCGTACAGTTTTTGTATGAGGAAAGTCCGAGCTCCGCAGAGTAGGATAACGGTTAACGACCGCCGAGGGTGACCTTAGGGATAGTGCAACAGAAAATTACCGCCTGCGTGC
>CABTZO010000035.1 GCA_902489335.1 uncultured Oscillospiraceae bacterium
CTCTGTTTCCCAACCGGTAGCCGCCGATTATCAATCGGCGGTACTGTTACATTCCGAATATTAAATTAATCGAAATATCCTTTGTATTCGACTTTTATCTTGCTGTCCGGGAACAGATGATGATACAAATCCGTGAAATAATCGTCTGTCATACTTGCGATATAATCTACCACAATTTGATTAGGCTCATTTTTTTCATATTCAAACGGCCGCTCATAATGACTTTTTTTAATATAATTTATGTGGTGAGTGTAGATTTTAGATTCTCTTCTTTCGTTTATTAAATCATCGAGAAGTTTTTCATATACTTCACGCATCATCGGTTTTACACAGGTATCCATTTTTTCTTTAACTTTTTTATCTCCGTAAATGCGATTATAATTTTCAGCTTTTGCCTGCTTGAGCGCTTCAAAATGCTCCTTGCTCATCTTTATGTAGGGCTTTCCGAAACTGTTTTCAACAATGTTTATAGTTAAATTGTTGATTATCTCCGCATTAAGTTTACCGATTATTGTATCGCTGTAATGTCGCTCGTCTAAAATTTTTGTCCTGTGCGCGTCCTGTCGGTCTTTTCCGAGATATGAAATAATGTCGCTTATTCGAACAACACAGCCCTCTAACGTTGATGGTATCAAAAGCCCGATTTTATTTTTATCTTTTGTGCAGGCTTCAATTTTATCGTCGAATTCTTCAAAAGAATTTAACTTTTCAGGTCGGTACTCCGAAAGCTCCAGTTCCCCGTTGTGACAGGCAATTCCGTCCAAAGTCTGAAGCGTTATATTATACGGAAAAATTTTATCTAAAACGCGGACAGACTGCAGATTATGGCAAAAATGCCGTCCCGTTTTTTCGTAAAATATATTGTCAAGATAAAGTTCTCCCGCATGTGCAAAAGGAGTATGACCTATGTCGTGTCCCAGGGAAATAGCTTCAATCAAATCCAAATTCAGATTCAATGCTTTGCCGATTGTTTTAGCAATCTGTGCAACCAACTGAACGTGCAGACTTCTGCGTGTAATATCATCATTTTTATAAAAAGAAAAGACCTGTGTTTTATCTGCATATCTGCCAAAATATGGGCAGTGCAAAATTTTATCGGTGTCCCGAATATAGGCATTTCTGACAGCATTTGCCTTATCTCTGTCGTTGTCTCTCCTTATCGCCACTTCATAACCACAGGCAAACTCCGAAAAATTATCGTTTTTAGATTCAATAAGTTTATTTTCTAAATCTTTAGATAAATTTTCATAATTTAAGCTCATATTACCCCTCGTTTGTAAAGTTCTTTATATAATATTTTTCTTATATTCCTTTAACTTTTCTTTATTTTCTTTTGCTATCCGTCTTGAGTCATAAATTTTTTGAACGGTCATTTGAAAAATTTCTCTGTCGTCTATATTTTCTTTCAAATATTTGTAAACACAGTCAAAATGATTGACCGCAACTTCACTTAAAAACCATGCTTTCATCATTTTAACGTAATAGTTATTGCTTTTTGCACACATTGCAAGTTTTATTTTATCTTCGTCAAAATTTTCGTCAGTAAAATATTTATAAAGCATACCTATTGCAAATCTTTGCGTATAGGGCTTTTCAGACTCAATCCACTTTTTTATCAGTGGTAATAACCTATTTAAATGCGACTTAAATATTTTGGGTCGCAGAGCGTCGCAGGTCGCCCAATTATCTATATATGGCAAAAATCTTTCTGTTTCTCTTATCAGAATGTCAAAATCTTTAATCTCATTTAAGTAAAAAACATGTATCTGATTTTCTTCAAAAAATGAATGCGGAAGATTCTTTAAAAATTCTTTAGAAAAATCGGTGTTTGTTTTTGCAAATTTTCTCAGTTTATCTGTCCTAACACCGATTATTTTGTCTTTTTCAATTGTCGGAATGAGTTTTTGCATAAATTGAGCATAAGTTTCATCGGCATTGTCTTTTAAGAATTCCAAAACATTTTCCATTTTAATCCCACACAATTCGACTTATATTAAATCTGCAGATTCATCTTTTTCCTTGACTTTTTCGCCCCGAACAAATTTAACTGCGTCCATTTCTTTTGCCGATTCATCAAACTCGGATATTTTAGCGGAATCCAAAAAGTTTGTCAGACGATTTCTCATCTCTTCTTTTTCATAATTGCTTTCCATTTTTGGGAAGCACTTGTTTCCAATGTGTTTTGCAAGCTTAACCAAAGCAGGTTTATTGTTGTCGGTACACTTATATAATATCGCATTCATACTGTCTAAAATTGCCCCGATAACGGAAATATCGGCGCTGCCATAGTGAATCATTTGACCGAACATAAAGAATAAATCTTCTTCAAATGTGTAGCAGGAATAGAAAATCTTACAGCTTCCAAAGTCGCCCTGCAAAATATGGCACTCGTCTATGCAGGCAAGTTTTTCAAGTAAAACTCCGATTTTTTTAACTATATGAATACAGGTGTTCGGATCATTGACCGACGGAGAAATTGCTCTAAGAGCAATCTCGACAAGCTTTGTCAGATTATAACGATAATCGGTTGTAACAATTTTTATATCTTCAAATATGAAACAGTCGGAAAGAGATGACAAAAGCTTTTCGTCAACTTCCATATCAGTCTGCAAAACCGCAACCGGAATCCCGGAATTTACAAACTGTCCCATTTTTGCGTTTACCGACAGCAAACCGGAATATGATTTCAAAAGAAAGCTGAGTTTGTCGGCATCGACAAGATTTAAATAACCGGAATTTTGTGACTTGATAATATAGCTTTTTTGATTGCTGTACGGCTTGTATTCTTCGGTGTTTTTTCGAAGTTCAATTTCACGATTTATCGCCTTTTTGGCGTCGGAATAAACATCTCCTATGAGATTTACGCCCTGCACCTGCTTTATAACTTTTTGAACGAAAATTATAAAATATACTATACATAAGATTGAATATAAAATCGCAATAGTTCCCGCAATTCCGCCGTATTCAATTGAAATATTTTTAAGAATTAAGAGTTCGGAAACACAGTAGAAAAAACCGCCGATAAATATTCCGAGAACTTTTATGGTTATCTTATTTTGCAGGAAGTTTTCAACTACACGAGGTGTGAAATTTGAAGCGTATGAGCCTAAAACAGTCAGAATTGTTGAAAAAGTAAAGGTTGTGATTGTAAGAAGTGCGCCGGCAAGAGTAGTTAAAACGGTCTGCATTAAGTCTTTTTCCATAAACAAAAAATCGGGTAAAAATCTTCTTATCGGCAAATATCCGAGGTCGATAAGTCCGACCGCAATAATTATTATTAGTGAATATAAGATATATTGAAGAGTGTAAACCCAGGTTGAATTATGATAAAAAAACAGTTTTAACTTTTTCATTTTGTGCCTTTCATAACGGATAAATTTAATGTCAAAAAAATTGAAGCATAAAAGTATACTTTTGTCAATGAACTGTAAATGTGATAAAATCAACATATGTCAGACTATGAGAAATTGAAAAACCAATTTAATATAATAGCAGGGCCCTGTGCGGTCGAAAGCAAGGAACAGATTGAAAAAATCGCTTCCGCCGTTTACAAAAGCGGAGCTACCGTTCTACGTGGTGGAGCCTTTAAACTCAGAAGCGATGTTAATTCTTTTATGGGACTCGGAAAAGAAGGAATTGACCTGCTTGTTGATGCCGGCAAAAGTGTAAATCTTCCCGTATTGACGGAAGTTACAAAGATTTCCGACCTTGAATTTATAGAGGACGTCGATATTCTTCAAATCGGTACTCGCAATATGCAAAATTACCCGCTAATTTCGGAAACGGCAAAGACGGGTAAAATCATATTATTAAAACGAGGTTTCGGTTGCACATTAAAAGAATACCTGCAAAGCGTGGAATATATTAAGAAAAACGGCAACGACAAAATTATTCTCTGTGAAAGAGGAATAAGGACTTTTGAAACTTCACTTCGAAACACCTTTGACGTCTCGGCAATACCGCTGCTAAAAGAAAAATCTGATTTTTTAGTTTATGCGGATCCCTCACACGCAACCGGGAACAGCAGATATGTAAAGCCTATTGCCTTGTCAGCAGTTGCCGCAGGTTGCGACGGAGTTGAAATTGAAGTTCACAATAACCCGTCAGAAGCCTTGTCGGACAAAGAACAGGCACTTGATTTACGCGAATTTTATACGCTTGTAAAACAAATGATTTCTATCAGAAAGACAGTTGAAAAATATTATGAATGATTCAAAATTAAACAAAATCAGAATAAGAATTGACAACACCGACGATAAGATAGTCCGACTTTTTGAAGAAAGATTGCGCCTTGTCGACGAAATAATTGAAGAAAAAAACAAGCTTGAACTTCCTATAAAAGATTCACAGCGGGAATCTGAAATTATAAAGAGATATAAAGAAAGAGATGATTTCAAATTTATTGAAATGCTTTATAAATCAATTTTTGAAATTTCAAGACTGCGAGAAGAAGAAAAATCTAAAAAATATTAAGGGGTGATAATATGAAAAACAATTATCCGTTCATCTTTGTTCACGGAACTTTGGGATACGGAGACAATGATTTTGTTTCAAAATTGGCAAATTATTGGGGACTGTCTACCGGAAATTTAATTAAGAACTTAAATCAAAAAGGACTTGAAAGCTATGCGCCGTCACTGGGTGGACTTACCGGGCTTTGGGATCGTTGCTGCGACTTATATGCCCGTCTTGTCGGCGGAACAGTTGACTACGGAAAGGCACACAGCGAAAAATACGGTCATCCGCGTTTCGGAAAAACATATAAAGAGCCTCTGATTAAAAATTTTGACGAAAAACATAAGATAAATTTGATAGGCTCCAGTTTCGGAGGACCTAATGTTATTTTATTCTCATCTCTTATGGCTTACGGTTCAAAAGAAGAGCGAGAAGTGACGGATGAAAACGACTTAAGTCCTCTTTTCAAGGGCGGTCACGGTAAATACATTAACAGCGTCATCACTTTGGCAGGTGTAAATAACGGAACCACTCTATTTGAAATCGGGCGCCCTGCTTTGAAGCCGTTAAACTTTTTGATGTGTTCGGTCTCAAATCTTTTCGGTAAATTCCCATTTTTATCGGAATTTCATGATCTTGGAATGGAACAATTCGGTCTGCAAAAACAGGACGAAAACGGTAAGTTTGTTTCAACGTCCTTTGATTTTGGAAAAATTAAAAATGCCTGCAACTCAAAAGAAGGCACCTTTTATGAAATGGGATTAACCGAACTTCAAGAACTCAACGATAAATTTAAGACAAACAATGACGCATACTACTTTGCTTTTCCTTATCGAACAACTAAAACAAATAAAAATCAAAAAGAAAATCCCCTGCTTTCAACCTTGTTTATTCACATACCGTTTGCATTCTTAATGGGAAGATATGAAAACAGTTCTTTGGGAGTAGACGAAAAATGGTTTCAAAACGATTGCCTTGTAAATACAATTTCCGAAAAAGCTCCCTTCAACGCAAAATCGGAAGAATTTGTAAAACAAAGAGGCAATTTTGAAAGAGGAACTTGGTATAATATGCCCGTTCAAATAGGAGATCATTTTGCGCATGTCGGCGGAATGTATCCTAAATTAAACAATGACTATCAAACAAGAGCCTTGAATTTCTTGACTTTTGTAAATAATTTACATTAAACAGATTCAAATAAAAACCACCGAAATCATCTTACAAAAGAGATTTCGGTGATTTTTTAATGTTTGTTAATCGAATTATTTATTTTTTCTTTTCCTGTCTGAAAGAGCAATTATAAGAAATGCTGATGAGATAAAAGCAATAATAACATAGATAAACAGATGATTATCAAGACCCGTTTTAGGCAACTTGAAGAATTTTTTGATACCTCCGGTTTTTTGGGAATCATTATTTCCGGCAGGCTTTTTATTGTCTATGACAGTTACGATTACGGTCTTTTTGGTTGTTGCACCTAATTTATCCGTTACCGAAAATTCTATTGTGTATTTGCCGGGTTTATCCTTATTAAACCCTCCGTCAGACAAAATTACAACTACATCTGTCAAATCTCCGTCTTCTTCGTCATATGCTTTTTTAACAAGAGTTTTAAGATCAAGATCTTCTCCCTTTTTAATCTGCATACCTTCGGCTTGAAGTTCCGGAACTCTGTTCCAAAGACCGTAAATGGTTGTATCATTTTTAATATTTTGATTAAAATCAAATTTTTCTGTGAAATCTTCGTCTTTAAACCAACCGCAGAAAATTAAATTATCCTCTTTATATCCGTCTTTCAAACCGTTCGGGTTTTGAATTTTTGAATTATACTCTATTTTTTTGCTTTCTTCCGGAACTTTCTCGCTTCCGTCTGAAAATAGTTGTTTTACAGTAAGAGTTGGTTTAGGCATATATCTTGCAGTAATGACAGTTTCCGTTTCAAATTGATGAACGGCAGTCATATCAAAGTTCTGAAGATTTACTCCTTCTTCGCCTGTAGTCCATTCGGTAAATGAAAAACCATCAATAGGATTTGGCGTTTTGGCGGGGATAAGAACTTTTTTGTTCGGGTTTACCCAATATTCCTTTCGGACTTTTTCTCCGTCTTCAAGTTTCGCTTTATCGGTATAATCCACAATAACTTTAACGTAATTTTCAGGAATATCGTCTTTTCCGTTTGGAACTATAACATCTTCCGTGACAACAAGTTTTACGGGAATTTCACACTCTTCTCCTCCCGGATATCTGACTTTTATTATTAGATCGTGTCCTCCGACAACGTTAGTATCCGGAGGCGTGATAAATTCAAATTCTGTGTCTTTGGGAAGATTGTCCTTGTTTGTGGGATCATCTTTATCATAAATATTCGTTACATAATCTTTGGGGGTTATGTTGTCTCCTTTTGGAATAACTATTTTTTCAATAGTCTTAACAGGAGGTAACATAGGAAGCATATCAGCATAATAATTGGCTTTAATAAGTGTGTTGTTTTCAAAAACCCCTGAAATTTTGTCGTTGTATTTTGTTCCGTTGGGAACAACTTGCCAGAAATCAAACTTCCAAGTAAATTTTCTCACATAATCAGTTTTTCCGATTGGTTTGTTTACGGGCAAATCAACATTTACATACGGATTTATTTTGAAATGACGTCTATTCTCTCCCGTATATTGATTTCCTTCAATAGAGTCATCGGCTTTATCTGTTGTATCGACATAAACATCTATGAAATATTCGGGGAATTTTTCTTTTCCTGTGATAATTTCAATAGAATCTTTTATGGTCTTAAATTTTGCAGTAAAAGTGTAATCTTTATCTATTAAAATATTGTCGCCTAAAAGTTCACTGTCAGCCCATTCTAAGAACTTATGATTGAAATCCGGTGTAATAACAGGATTAGAATCACCTATAACTTCACCTTGTTCTTTCGGAACGGGGATCTTGCTGAATTCAAGTCCGTCAATAACGTCATAGTATATCTCTTTTATAGGTTTTCCATTTTCATCTTTGCCAAATGAACCTCCTCTGTCTGCGACAAATTTGACTCTGTGATAACCGTTTGGAGTTTCAGATGAAGGAGTCTTTCTCTTAATGATTCGAACATCACGATAATAAAAATTAATTTCATCGGACTTTAAACCGTTTATTCCGATTAGTTCTCCTTTTTCATCCAAGTCGAAAAACAATTGTATCTGCGGAGTTCCGACAAGCATAAATCCCGGAATTCTTCTATAATTTTTGGAATCGTAGTCTTTATTTTCATTTTCAATATTTTCTGTCGGCAAAATCTTTTGTGTCTTCAGATCTGCTGAAGGAGTTCCGATATTTTGAAATTTCGAAGAATCTTTTTCAGGAGTACTAAAATAATTTATTTTATAATGTCTTTTTTTGAATGAACGATAATAAAAATGAAAATAGTTGCGTGCATCAGGATTATCAACCATGGTTCCGTTTTTCTCTATTTGCAACGGTTCAACTCTTAAAGATTGGAAATACGTGTTTTCTCTTCCTGTTTGATCTTTGTAATCTTTGTAATCGGAATTCTTTTCTTCTAATTTTTTGTATTCGGCTTCGGGTATCAAAATTCTGTCTCTTCCCTGATAAATCGCAGAAGCGTTGGCATATGATCCAACCCTGACTTTTATCGGAGCAGGCTCAAATGTTTTAAGTTCATTGTAATCTGAGTCTAAGAAATGATGATAAACGTTTATGTCTATCAGATCATTTTTTACCCAAATAGCCCTTAGAGAAATATTACCGACAACTTCATTTCCAAAAGTATATAATTCCGGTACGCCGTACTTATCTCTATATGAAGTGTCTTCTGTATTATCTGCTTTATATCTTACAACTTCCCAGCCTAAGAAATCATAACCATCTTTTTTCAACATAACAGAAGGCTGCTTTATCGTCATTCTGTGATTCAATGTGAAAACCTGAGTATCTCCTTCATTTGAATTTTTTTCAGGTTTTTTATAAGTTACATTTCCGTGTGACGTTTCAAAAGGTTCTCCGTCCTCTTTGGTTGCAAGATCCGAAGGATTGATATCCCCCATTTCTCCGCCATTTGGATCAAACTTGATTTTCCACTTATAATCAGGTTCTCCCCACTTTGCATAAAGTATCCTGTCATAGTTTGGCATTTTGGCGTCAATTTCGTCGAGTTTAGCCTTAAGGTTGTTTATTTCCGTTTTAATTGCAGCCTTTTTTTCTTTATCTTTAGAATTCTTTGCAAGTTCGTCGTATTTTTCGTCAATCTGAATTTCCAGTTTTTCAGCTTGATCAATACTGTCTTTTATAAGTTGTTTGCCTTCGGGATCAAGAGCCCAACCTTTGAATTCATAGTATGTAGGAAGATTTCCGGGCCTGTCAGCTTCCGTCAGCTTATATTCTTCGTCAAGGTTTAATTTTCTGAGAGGAATATCATAGTATACATCGTTTACAGTCGCAGATTTTCCGCTTGCTAATTTTTTATCCAAAAAATATGAGTTTTCATTTACATTTGAAGAATCCGTATCAAGAAACAAATTATATTTCTCACGTTCATAAGTAAATGCAAAACGATATCTGGGAATGTCTTTAAAAGGAACTTCGTTAATTCCCTTCTCAGCTATAGGATCAAAGAACGACTTCTCGTTATTTTTTCTGTTTGCTTCAGATTTATCTAACTGCTTACCAAGCTCATCAAAAGAAAGCTTTGATAGGTCTTCCGTATAACCTATTTTCTGTTCAGGGCTCAGGTCTGCATCTTCAACAGGATTAATTGACTCATGTTTAGGTGTAAATCCTACAATACCCGGAGAAGGATAATAGTATGAAACAATTGTATCAATTTTTGTATATGACATATCAGGATTATAATGGTATGCACCGTCAAAGCCTTCAAACAAATATTCCATATAATAGATAGCGAATTGATACTCTGCACTTTCACAAGGTCCAAGAGAAATAGTTCTTTCAGGCAGCAATTCTCCCGTCGAAGTCGAGTGAGTTGCAGGCCTTACCCCTGGATCTAATTCAGTAAAATCTCTGTCTATAAAATCTTTTGAACTCAGCCAGTATGGCGGAGTATCCAGATATAGACCTTGGTCGAGATTTTCATTATTTTCTGAATTTAACTGCCAGCCTATAAAACTTTGATTTGGTTCAAAGTCAATTCCACCTTCTTCTATAAGCCACATATCGTTAGGCCATTTTGTCATTCTCTCGCCAAACTTAGCAACAAAATTATATGGATTGTTTACTTCCTTGGTAGAATCATATTTTGTTCCGTCAGGAAGTACCATCTTTGCTTCTTTAGCGGGAAAACCCGCGTTAGGTTCATCTATACAGAATTTTTCAAACAACATTGTATATCTCTGACGATTATAATAAATGTTATATGAAGTTGTACCGTCAGGCTTTACTTTTTTTGTTAACTTAAGATTTGTTCCGTCTTCCTGCTCAACATTTTCTGTATTCTCTTCTAATATTTTGTCGTCATTTCGTACATAATACTTGCTAAGTTCTTTTTCTTTGCCGTCATCTGTCAGAAATTCTTCAATCTCAGGAAATTTAATTCCTGCCGGTTTCATTAAAGATAGATCCGGTCTTGTTCCCGTGTCCGCACCTTCAACAATCTTTGCACCGATATAATCATAACCTTCAGAATCGGCTTTTTCTGTCCAGAACTGAATGACGTAGTTTGCCTTTGACGCACCTTCCCATACGGCTGTCAAAGTAACGTCCTTTGCAGGCATAGCTTCTTTGATTCCGTTTGGAAAACTATTCATATTGAATACTGTATTTTTAGCTAATGTTTTGGTGTTTCCGTCTGCATCTTTATATTCAAGATCACAATTTGATTTCCAGCCTTTAAAAACACTGCCTCTTTTTGTCGGGTTTTCATTCAAATTTGGTATTGTTTGACCGTAATAAAGCGTTTGTGCAGGAACATCTGTGCCACCATCAGAATCATATTTTAGAGTATACGGTCTTCTGTTATATCTGTATTCAACAACAAAATTATTAACATCATCCGGTACACGAACATCTATTTGTGATTGTTCCGGA
>CABTZO010000036.1 GCA_902489335.1 uncultured Oscillospiraceae bacterium
GAGTTAAAATCTTTTAATTCTTTTATCTCTAATTTGAAATTTTTCAAAGTCTTAATAAGATTATCAATTTCTCCGTCTCTTATATCGGAAATATTACGATTTTTGCATATTATTTTTGCCTCTTTCATAATATAAACGGCAAGTTTATGGTTTAACATCGAATCTAAAATTGAAAATAGGGGTAAGGTTTTAAGCTTCGATTTTATATTTATAACTATGTTTTTAAGCTCTTTTTCATCTTCATTTGGGAAAAAATCTAAAATAACAGTCGCATTTTTGAGATTCTCGGAAGTTAAGAAATGGGAAGCCTGTAAAGATGGAATACCCGAAATTCCCGTTTTTGTGAATTGAATTTCTCCGGTCTCGCAGTAAATGTTCTTTTTGTTTATCATCAAATTGAGCTTTGCCGTTGCACGGACACCTTGAATTTTTTCAAAGCCTTTATTTTTTACGATTATTCCGACTAAGGATGGAAAGAGAGGGTTTATCTTTATATTTTTACAAAGATCATACCCGTCTGATAATCCCATGGTTCCGGCATTTGAACCCGTAGCCAAGACAATGAAGTCGAAGTTTTCAATATATAAATTTTCAACTGTTGCATTTGTCAAAATTTCAATTCCCAAAGATTGACAGGTATTTAATAAAGTCCTGACTACTGTGTCCGAACTTTCGGTTTGAGGATATATTCTCCCGTCAACAGATATAAGTGGGAGATTTAAGTCCTTATAAAAATTTTTAAGCTCTTTAACGCCATAGGCAGTAATCGATTTTTTTATGATTTCACTTTCTGTGTTGTAGAACTTTAGGTCAATCTTTTCATTTGAAAGGTTTGCTCTGCCGTTTCCGCTTGCCTTAAGTTTCTTTAGAGGCCTATCCTGTATTTCAAAA
Organism: uncultured Oscillospiraceae bacterium; assembly: GCA_902489335.1. Lineage (GTDB taxonomy): Bacteria > Bacillota > Clostridia > Oscillospirales > Acutalibacteraceae > JAUNLX01. The sequence continues at coordinate 892 of CABTZO010000036.1, forward strand.
ACTTTTATTTTTGAATCAGGCATAAGATTTTTACATGCAATAGCAAAATATATTCCCGAAGCTCCGCCGCCTATGACGGCAATATTTATATTTTCCATAAAAATTATTATATATTATAAATCTAAAAAACAAAAATAAATATTTTAAATAAAACAACGGGCGATTGATAATCGCCCGCTACCGGGGTTGGGTAGCGCACCTTGAAATGTCCGTGACGGTACCGCAATTATTCGCTCTCCGGTAGCCCGGGATTATTAATCCATGGTGCATTGGTTAACTGTATATATAATAATTTAATCAACAAAACAGGCGACGGGCGATTGATAATCGCCCGCTACCGGGGTTGGGTAGCGCTCCTTGAAATATACGTAACGGACCGCGATTATTCGCTCTCCGGTAGCCCGGGATTGTGGGTGCGGGGTGCCAATGAAGATATAATAGAAAAACCCTCCCCACGTAGCCGAGGGTTATCAACCCTCGGTGAAATTTAGAAATATAGTTATCTAATCTTATTCTTTTGAATTTAAGAGCAGAGAGGGGCGTTAGATATAAATTGATTATTTTGATAAATTCATATTTAACTAAAAAAGTTCTTGACTTTATATGTGGCCACTCATATAATATATACTTGCATTATAGTGGGTAAGTGTTTCTATGAACATTTTTTATGGAAGCCAAATCCCTTGAAAATTAACAGAAATTTGAGTGGTAAGCACAAAATTTTGTCGTATATTTTGGAACGGAGTGATAGCGTATATGGTAAATGTTAAACCAAAGAGCTTGGGTAACAACCAAAGAATGAGTTTCGCAAAGCTCGAGCAGGTTATGGAAATGCCCAACCTGATCGATGTTCAAAAGGATTCATATAATTGGTTTTTAGAAAAAGGTCTTAAGGAAGTCTTGAGAGATATGTCCGAAATAACGGATTTCACGGGCAATTTGGTGCTTGAAATTCTCGATTATAGAATGGACGGAGAACCTAAATACAGTGTTAGGGAATGTAAGGAAAGAGATGCTACATATTCTCAACCACTCCACCTAAAAGTAAGACTTACAAATAAAGAAACCGGAGAAACTAAAGGTTCCGAAGTTTATATGGGAGAGTTCCCGAAGATGACGGAAAACGGAACTTTCATCATAAACGGTGCGGAAAGAGTTGTTGTTTCACAGCTTGTCAGATCTCCGGGCGTATATTACGGAATAGACAGAGATAAAACCGGTAAAAAATTATTCTCTACAACAATAATACCAAACAGAGGAGCTTGGCTTGAATATGAGACCGACCAAAATGATATTTTTCAAGTCAGAATAGATAAGAACAAGAAAATTCCTATAACTACTTTTATCAGAGCACTCGGACTTTCAAGCGATGAGGACATCATCGACTTTTTCGGTGAAGATAACAGAATTTTGACAACCCTCAAAAAAGATTCTACAAAGAACTCTGAGGAAGCTTTACTTGAAATCTATAAAAAACTTAAACCCGGTGAACCACCAACTCTTGAACCGGCAAAACAACATATTGAGAACTTATTTTTCGATCCGAGAAGATATGATTTATCCAGAGTCGGAAGATATAAATATAATAAGAAGTTAGATCTTGCTTCAAGACTTAAATTTCAGGAATTGACCAGACCGATTATAGATCCTACAACCGGAGAAGTTTTAGCTGAACCCGGTGAAGTCGTTACATTTGAGCGCGCCTTAGAATTCGAACAGGCGGGTGTCAATGTTGCTTATGTAAAAGTTGACGAATCTGATGTTGACGAAGTTAAGATTATTTCAAATGCAACTGTTGATATAAAACAATATTTACCCTATATAGATGAAGAATATCTTGAGGAAATCGGAGTAAACGAAAAAGTTTGCTTTGGTGTTCTCAGAGAGCTTTTAGATCAGTACGGAAATGATAAGGACAAGATGAAACAGGTGATAAAGGACAAGGCACATGAACTTGTTCCAAACCATATCACCGTTGATGACATCTTGGCTTCTATAAACTATCTGAATTGTATAGCACATAATATAGGTAATGCAGATGACATTGACCATCTGGGAAATCGTCGTATCAGATGTGTCGGAGAACTTCTTCAAAATCAGTTCAGAATCGGTTGTTCCAGAATGGAAAAGACAATCAAGGACAGAATGAACGTTCAGTCTTCCGAATCTGAAAATGTAACGCCGCAACAGTTTATAAACATAAAACCCGTAAGTGCTGCAATTAGAGAATTCTTTGGTTCTTCTCCACTTTCTCAGTTTATGGATCAAACCAATCCACTTGCCGAACTTACTCATAAAAGAAGATTATCGGCTTTAGGACCGGGCGGTCTGTCTCGTGATCGTGCAGGATTTGAAGTTCGTGACGTTCATTATTCTCACTATGGAAGAATGTGTCCGATTGAAACTCCCGAGGGTCCAAACATAGGTCTTATTTCATATCTTGCCACTTATGCAAGAATAAATAAATACGGATTTATCGAAGCACCGTTCAGAAAAGTTCAAAACGGTAAAGTTTTAGATGAATTTGAATACATGACAGCGGACAGAGAAGATGACTTAAACGTAGCTCAGGCAAACGAACCGCTTGATGAAAACAATAATTTCATAAATGAAAGAGTAACAATTCGTTATAAAGATGACTTCAAGGAAATTTCCGCAAAAGACGTTGACTTTATGGACGTTTCACCACAAATGCTCGTTTCTGTTGCTACTGCAATGATTCCATTCTTGGAAAACGATGACGCAAACAGAGCTTTGATGGGTTCAAACATGCAAAGACAGGCAGTGCCGCTATTGAAACCCGAATCTCCGATTGTCGGAACAGGAATGGAATATAAGGTTGCAACAGACTCCGGTGTCGTTGTTTTGGCTAAGAAAGCGGGCACAGTAATTGAAGTTGATGCAGAAACAATAAAAATAAAAACAAAGGACGGAATTGACAGTTACGAATTAATCAAGTTCATGCGTTCCAACCAGGGAACCTGCATAAATCAAAGAAGTATTGTAAATGTCGGTCAGAAGGTTAAAAAGGGCGAAGTAATCGCTGACGGACCTTCAACCGATAAAGGTGAAATTTCTTTGGGTAAAAATGTACTCATCGGCTTTATGACCTGGGAAGGTTATAACTATGAGGACGCTGTTTTGCTCAATGAAAAATTAGTTCGTGATGATGTTTTCACTTCAATTCATATAGAAAAATATGAGATTGAAGCAAGAGATACAAAACTCGGTCCTGAAGAAATCACCAGAGATATTCCCAATGTCGGTGATGAAGCTTTTAACGATTTGAACGATGAGGGAATTATTAGAGTGGGTGCCGAAGTTCATGCCGGAGATATTCTTGTCGGAAAGGTTACTCCTAAAGGAGAAACGGAACTTACTCCCGAAGAGAGACTTTTGCGTGCGATTTTCGGTGAAAAAGCACGTGAGGTTAGAGATACTTCACTTCGTGTTCCTCACGGTGAGTATGGAATCGTTGCTAATGTTGAAGTATTTACAAGAGAAAATAGCGACGAACTCAGCCCGGGAGTAAATAAAGTTGTAAGATGTTACATAGCTCAAAAAAGAAAGATACAAGTCGGGGATAAAATGGCGGGACGCCACGGAAACAAAGGTGTTGTATCGAGAATTCTTCCTCAGGAAGATATGCCGTTTTTACCGGATGGAACTCCTCTTGACATTGTTTTGAATCCGCTTGGTATTCCTTCTCGTATGAATATCGGACAGGTGCTTGAAGTAAATCTCGGAATTGCCGCTAAAGAATTAGGCTGGAAGATAATGACTCCGGTATTCGACGGCGCAAGCGAGCAGGATGTAAGAGATATTCTTACAAAAGCGGGATTGTCTGACGACGGAAAGATAACTTTGTATGACGGAAGAACCGGACAACCCTTCGAACATCCGATTACAGTCGGAATAATGTATTTCTTAAAACTTCACCACCTCGTTGATGACAAGATACATGCGCGTTCAACCGGACCATATTCACTTGTCACTCAGCAACCTTTAGGCGGTAAAGCACAGTTTGGAGGACAGCGTTTCGGAGAAATGGAAGTTTGGGCGCTGGAAGCTTATGGCGCAGCCTATACACTTCAAGAAAACTTAACTGTTAAGTCCGATGATATTGTCGGAAGAGTTAAGACCTATGAAGCGATTATAAAGGGTAAAAATATTCCTAAATCCGGTGTTCCCGAATCGTTCAATGTTTTACTTAAAGAGTTAAAGGCCCTTAGCCTTGACGTTAAAGTTTTGGATGAAAACGGACAGGAAGTTGAGATTAAACAGAATCTTGATGACGGTAATTCCATTTATTCAAAACATAAGAAATTGCAAAGAGAAGAACCTACAAATGATGAACAGGTTGCATTTTTAGAAGAAAAAGAAAAACTCGAAAGTGAAATTTCAAGTTTGTTAAACGATTACGGAAGACCTTCAGATGATAGTGAAGATGAAGATTATGACGGATATACTATGGACGATTCACAATCGATTTTCACTGACAACGAAGACACCGACACTGAAGACTATGATGAAGAATAAGGGGGTTAGTAGATGACAGATTATATTTTTAATTCTGAAAAACCGGAAGATGAAGAAATCGAATTTGATGCGATACAAATTGGTTTGGCGTCATCAGATACTATAAGAAAGTGGTCTCATGGCGAAGTTACTAAGCCCGAAACAATAAATTACAGAACACTCAAGCCTGAAAAAGACGGACTTTTCTGCGAAAAGATTTTCGGACCGACAAAGGACTGGGAATGTTATTGCGGAAAGTATAAGAGAATAAGATATAAGGGCAAAGTCTGCGAAAAATGTGGAGTTGAAATCACAAAGTCCAAAGTAAGACGTGAAAGAATGGGACATATTGAACTTGCTGCCCCCGTTTCACATATTTGGTATTTTAAGGGTATTCCTTCCAGAATCGGTCTTATGCTTGATATGTCACCGAGAATATTGGAAAAGGTTTTATATTTTGTGCTCTACATTGTAACCGATCCCGGTCTTACTCCTCTTGAAAAATATCAAACTCTCACTGAAAAAGAATATGAAGACATGAGAGATAAGTATGAAGATGAATTCAAGGCAGGTATGGGTGCCGAAACAATCAGAGAACTTCTCAGAGAAATTGATGTTGATGCTTTAGACGCAGAACTCAGAGAAGAGCTTGAAACAGCAACAGGTCAAAAGAAAACAAGACTTCTAAAAAGACTTGAAGTTGTTGACGCTTTTAAATTCTCCGATAATGAACCGGAATATATGATATTAGACTGTATTCCTGTAATTCCACCTGATCTCAGACCTATGGTCCAACTTGACGGCGGAAGATTTGCAACCTCTGACCTAAACGACCTTTACAGAAGAGTTATTAACAGAAACAACCGTCTTAAAAAGCTTCTCGAACTCGGAGCACCTGACATCATTATAAGAAATGAAAAGAGAATGCTTCAGGAATCGGTTGATGCCCTTATAGATAACGGAAGAAGAGGCAGACCGGTTACCGGACCAAATAATAGACCGCTCAAATCCTTGTCTGATATGTTAAAGGGTAAACAGGGAAGATTCAGACAGAATCTTCTCGGTAAGAGAGTCGATTATTCGGGACGTTCGGTTATTGTTGTAGGACCTGAACTTAAAATTTATCAATGCGGTTTGCCGAAAGAAATGGCACTTGAACTGTTTAAACCGTTTGTTATGAAGCGACTTTATGAAACCGGTGTTGCCGGAAACATAAAATCGGCAAGAAAAATGGTCGAAAGAAGCAATGACGCAGTTTGGGACGCTTTGGAAATCGTAATCAAAGACCATCCTGTTATGCTTAACCGTGCACCAACTTTGCACAGACTTGGTATTCAAGCATTTGAGCCCGTTTTGGTAGAGGGAAGAGCAATAAAATTACATCCCCTTGTATGTACTGCTTTTAATGCGGACTTCGACGGTGACCAAATGGCTGTCCATGTACCGCTTTCTGCAGAAGCACAGGCGGAAGCAAGATTTTTAATGCTTGCAACAAATAACTTACTTAAACCGTCCGACGGAAGACCTGTTACCGTTCCCACACAGGATATGGTTCTTGGTTGTTATTATTTGACAAATGACAAAGAGGGCGAAAAAGGCGAAGGAAAGAGTTTTGTTTCTCCGCTTGAAGCAAGGCTTGCCTATGAAACCGGAAATATAACTCTTCATTCGAGCATATATGTCAGATTTGAAAAAGAGATAGACGGTAAGAAGTGCAGCAAAGTTATTAAGACAACTTTGGGAAAAATTATTTTCAACGAAATCATACCTCAAGATCTCGGATTTGTTGACAGAACCGATCCCGAAAATCTTTTCAAACTTGAAATTGACACTTTGGTATCAAAGTCTACTTTAGGTAAAATTATAGACAGATGTATCAAAATTCACGGAACTGCTGAAACAGCTAAAGTCCTTGATAATATTAAAGCTACCGGATATAAATATTCTACGCGTTCCGGTATTACAGTTTCTGTTTTCGATGCAAAAATTCCAAGCAGTAAAGAGGAACTCGTAAAGGAAGCTGAAAAAGATATTCAGGAAATAACTTCATATTACTCAATGGGACTTATCAGTGACGACGAGAGAAGACAGCAGGTAATCGACAGATGGAAAGCTTGTACAAATTCTGTTTCAAAAGGAATTAAAGATGGTTTGGGAAAATACAATCCAATCTTTATGATGATTGATTCAGGAGCCAGAGGTTCCGATTCACAGCTTCGTCAGCTCGCCGGTATGAGAGGAATTCTTGCAAATACATCGGGTAAAGAAATTGAAGTTCCTATCAAGGCAAACTACAGAGAAGGACTCAATATTTTGGAATACTTCATCGCTTCACGTGGTGCGAGAAAAGGTCTTGCCGACACGGCGTTAAGAACGGCTGACTCGGGTTATCTTACAAGAAGACTTGTTGACGTAAGTCAGGAAGTTAAGATATCTGAAGAAGATTGTCATACAACCGAAGGATTTGCTGTTTATGAAATTACAGACGGCGATGGACACCCGGTTGAAAAACTTTCTGAAAGACTTGTCGGAAGATATCTGCTGGATGATTTTATCGACAGAAAAACCGGAGAACTTATCTGCAGTAAAGAAGATATGATTTCCGATGAAGTTGCAGAGAAAATAGCAGGTCTTGTTGAAGAATATCACAATGAAGATGTTGAAAAAGGTCTTGTTTCCGAGAACTCAAGAGCCGAAATCAAAATTCGTTCAATTCTTACCTGTGATGCAAAACATGGAATCTGTAAAAAATGTTACGGCAAAAACCTTGCAACAGGCGGTCATATAAGCATCGGAGAAGCAGTCGGTATTATAGCCGCTCAATCAATAGGTGAACCCGGAACACAGCTCACAATGAGAACTTTCCACACAGGAGGAGACGCCTCATCATCCGATATTACTCAGGGTCTACCGAGAGTTGAGGAACTTTTTGAAGCAAGAAAACCTAAGAGATTTGCCATTTTAAGTGAAATTGACGGTGTCGTTTCATTTGAGGAAATAAAGAACAGCAATTACTGTGTAATAACCGGAGAAGATACTACAAAACAATATTTGTTGCCGTACGGAACAATTTTGAGAAAAGAAATTGTCGAAGGTTATGAGGTTAAAAAGGGAGATCCTTTAACCGAAGGTTCTAAGAGCCCGCATGACATTCTCAACAACTTGGGAATAGATGCTGTAAGAGATTACTTCATCAGCGAAGTTCAAAAAGTTTACAGAATGCAGGGTGTTGATGTTAACGATAAGCACGTTGAAGTTATTGTTCGTCAGATGATGCAGAAAGTAACGATAACAGACGGAGGGGACACAGACCTTCTTTCCGGAACTATTGTTGAAAAGAGCGTTGTCAAATCAAAGAATGAAGAGCTCATCAAAAAAGATGAAAATGCAAAACAAGCAGAATATATTCCGATGTTGCTCGGTATCACAAAAGCTTCACTTGCAACCGAATCTTTCTTGTCGGCAGCTTCGTTCCAGGAAACAACAAGAGTTCTTACTGATGCCGCAATAAAGGGCAAGATTGATACTTTGAACGGACTTAAGGAAAACGTAATTATCGGTAAACTTTTACCATCCGGAACAGGTATGCGAAAATATAATAACGTTGATGTCTTTAAGAACAATAAAAATGCAGGAGTGTTTAATACGATTGAAATCGATATGTCAGATTTCTCGTGATTTATATTTAACACAGCAACGCCTTAGAATTTACAAAGATATCATACTATTGACATAGGTCATAACGAGTGATAAAATCACTTCGTTTGCAAAAAACAATATATAAATTTCATTAGGAGGTGAAATGATTGTTAACCTTTAACCAACTTGTTCGTAAAGGAAGAAAGAGTTCTGTTAAGAAGTCCGGTTCACCGGCTCTCGGCAAAAATCTAAATTCTAAAAAGAACATAATTACAGACCATAACTCTCCGCAAAAGAGAGGAGTTTGTACTGCGGTTAAGACAGCTACCCCGAAAAAGCCGAACTCTGCACTTAGAAAAATCGCAAGAGTAAGACTTACAAACGGAATCGAAGTATCTGCTTATATTCCGGGCGTAGGACACAACTTGCAAGAGCATAACGTTGTGCTTATTAGAGGAGGACGTGTAAAGGATCTTCCCGGTGTGCGTTATCACATTATCAGAGGAACGCTTGATACACAAGGTGTTGACGGTAGACAACAGTCCCGTTCCAAATATGGAACAAAAAAAGGCAAATCAGCCGCAAAGTAAGTTAGTCGTATAAAAAGGTAACAATTGACTTTCTTGGAGTGTCGCGAGAAATCGCAACCAATGAGATTTATATATTTTGCCTCATTGGCGCAACGGGAAAAAGTCACTCGAGTACCAATGATATCATTATTATGAAGGAGGGAAGTAAAGTGCCAAGAAGAGGCCAGATTGCAAAACGAGACGTTTTGCCGGATCCGCTTTACAATTCAAAGCTTGTTACAAGACTCATTAACAGTGTAATGTACGACGGTAAAAAAGGTATAGCTCAAAAAATAGTATATGATGCTTTTGCCATAATACAGGAAAAGACAGGAAGAGAACCCTTAGAGGTTTTTGAAGAAGCTATGGAAAATGTTATGCCTGAATTGGAAGTTAAAGCTCGCCGTGTAGGCGGTGCTACTTACCAAGTGCCGATCGAAGTTAGACCTGAAAGAAGACAGACTTTAGGTCTTCGCTGGATTACACTCTATTCAAGACAAAGATCCGAAAGGACAATGAAAGAGAGACTTGCAGGCGAAATTATAGATGCTACCAACAGTATGGGAGCAGCACATAAGAAAAGAGAAGAAACACATAGAATGGCTGAAGCTAACAAAGCTTTTGCACATTTCAGATGGTAATAATACGGAGGGAAATAGATGCCAAGAGACGTTTCTTTACAAAAGACTCGTAACATTGGAATTATGGCTCACATTGATGCTGGTAAAACCACGACAACGGAGCGTATTCTTTTCTATACCGGTATCAACCACAAAATAGGTGAAACACATGATGGTGCTTCAACTATGGACTGGATGGATCAGGAGAAGGAAAGAGGTATTACCATCACCTCAGCAGCAACCACATGTTACTGGAAGAATCA
>CABTZO010000037.1 GCA_902489335.1 uncultured Oscillospiraceae bacterium
AGCTAAGAGCTAAGAGCTAAAGGAGAGAGTGCCTTCAAAAGTTGCAACATTGCTTTAACAAAAAAGGAAGAGGTGATACCAATGTACAGTGAAAATTCAGAGTCATCGGTGCGTTGTGAGGCCTCTTTACGAAGCTGAAGCGGAGCAAAATATCTGAGAAATTTAAGTTCGTAAAGAAGGACCGAAAGACTTTAAAGTTTTGAATGAGTGATAAATTCCAAAATGTTAAGGTTGCCAAAGTGCAGATTGAAATTTAAAAAATTTTAACAACAAAGGTAATTAAAACCGGTAATGGTAAGGTAAATTCACAATGGAGTGCCAAAAAGCACGAATAAAGTCAAGGCTTAAAAGTCCGGAAAATAAAAAGTATCAGAGAAAGCCAAACATACCTGTTTAGGAGATAAAGAGGCACACGACAAAATCGAAGCTAAGAAAAATAGAATATTAAGAGTTTCGTTTATCTAATTGGTTTACGAAACTCTTTTGTTTTAGAAATTTACTTTACTGTGTTATAATGTCTCTATAGTTAAATTTGGAGGATATTATGCCTGTAGAAAGAAAAGAAGGATATTTTAAATCCACAACCGGAAATGACAAAATATATACATCCCTTTGGTTTAATCCAAATGAGGAACCGATTGCCATTTTGCAGATTGCACATGGTGAAAAAGAGCATATTGAGAGATACACTGACCTTGCTGAATTTTTAGCAGCAAACAATATTTTAGTTTGTGGAAATGATCATTTAGGACATGGAAAATCCGCAAACAAAGGTCCCGGCTTTTTACCTGATGACGGTGCAGAAAGAATGGTGGATGATGCTTGCAGACTTCATAATATTATTAAAGAAGATTACCCGGATGTTCCATATTTTTTCCTTGGCTATTCAATGGGAGCTTCAATAGCAAGGGCTTGCCTTGCACTTTTGGGGGATGAAATTGCCGGCGCTATATTGTGCGGACCGGTTGAATTTCCGGAGGGTTTTGATTTAATTGAAACACCTCTTAAAATGTTAAATGAAAAATTGGGTAAAAACAGATCGGCAGATAATGCGCAGATTATTTTTAGAAAAATAATGGAACTTATGGATAGAACGCCGTCTGAAAATAAAGACTATCGTAGCTTTAATCTTGATAATATAGAGGAGCTTGAAAAAGATCCGCTCTACATAGATACACCGACAGCGTCATTGATTCGTGATTTTTATATTATTACATCAAGAGTTTCAAATAAAAGTTGGTATTTGAGTGTTGCCGATGAAACAATAATTTTAATATTGTCAGGAGCAAATGATCCTCTATCTTTTTATGGTATCGGATCTCAAGCTATTTGCCAAAACTTGGAATCTCAGGGTAAAAATGTTGATTTAATTGTTGTTCCGGATGCAAAGCATGATGTATTACATGAAAACAATACCGAAATGACTTATTACAGTATTTTTCAATTTATAATAAATGTACTTATGCTTCAAGGAAACGCAGACTTTTTTTCAGAGGAATACTGATTGTTTTATTGCTAAGATATGAAAACTCTTTTTGGTCTATAAAATCAAATTCGATTTTATAGGCCATTAATTTTTGATAATTATTTTTTATATGTTTAGCATTGTATTTTGTGTCAGCAACAAGAGGATTTCCAATATGTGCAAATTGAGCTCGAATTTGATGAGATTTACCTGTTAACAGTTTAACCTCAACTATAGAAGAAGATTTATTTTGCGAGATTACTTTGTATTCTAATGAAACTTTTACAGAATCTTTTGTTTGATCGTCAAAAATCAGGGCTTTGTTGTTTTTACTGTCCTTAATATAGTAATTTTCCAATTTACCGCTTTTGTTTTTCAGAACACCCTCAATTCTTGCGAGATAAAATTTATGAATTTTATTTTCTTCCTGCATTTTTCTGAAAAATAACATAGAGGGTCTGTTTTTTGCAAAGACGATAAGTCCGGTTGTGTTGGTATCCAAACGGTTGAGAGGGGAGAATGTTGAAAAGTAATCATCGTTAATCATAGATTGATTTTTATCATATAGATATTTTTTGACTTTATCGGTTAAATTTTCAGAAAAGTTTTTACTGTAATGTGTAGGAATACCGACAGGCTTAGAAACAAAAAGAAAATTATCATCTTCATAAATTACTTCTATGTCAGAAGATGATTTTAAAAAATATTTGTTCTGTGCTACGTTATTCAATAAATCGTCATTTAAATATAACTTAATTACATCATTTGATTTCAGTAAATAGTTATTTTGAACCTTCCCATTATTGACTTTAATACTTTTTTTTCGTAAAAATTTATTTATCAAAGACGGAGGAAGATTAAATTTTTTCATTAAATATTTATCAATTCTCTGTTCTGCAGAATTTTTATCTATTATTATTTCTTTCATAATCTAAATGATATCAAATAGATATTTATAAAACAATTGTAATTAAAAATTTTGTCGTTCTTGTTTTATAACATTCATTTTGTTATCATCATAAAAACAGAGAAAAGGAGAAAAATATGAAGATAGGTTTTATCGGATTTGGAAATATGGCTTCCTCGATTGCAAAGGGAATGACAGATTCTCAAAAATTTGATTATTCGGATTTAATTATATTTGATCATAATATAGAAAAAACATCAGAAATAAAATCTAAGGGAGCAAAAATCGGCAAAGATGAAAAAGAAGTTGCGGGAAATTGCGATATTCTCATCCTTGCGGTTAAGCCTCATGTAATGAAAGATTTGCTAATTAAAATAAAAAATGAAATAAACAAAAACAATCCGCTTGTTATCAGTGTCGCAACCGGATTAAAATTAAAGTTCTTTGAAGATCTTCTCGGTGGAAATGTTAGTCTTATACGGACAATTCCAAATTTAAACGCAAAAGTTTTAATGTCGGTAACGGCAGTCTGTGCTAACGATAATGTCACTGAAAAACAGAGAGATGACTTCGAAAAAATATTTACTTCTTTCGGACATATATTCGATATTCCTGAACAAGATTTCTCTGCTTTTGGTGTTCTGATTGGCTGCGGTATAGCTTATATATTTTTATTCTATGATTCTATGGCAAGAGCAGCAGTAAAATTTGGAATAAAAAAAGACTTGGCTTTGGAAGCAATGTGCCTGAATGCAAAAGGTGCAGCCGAACTAATACAATCTACTAAATTACATCCCGGTGAACTGATTGACATGACATGCTCACCAAAGGGGACTACAATTGAGGGAATTTCATCACTTATGAATGAAAATTTTCAAGGTGCTATTATAAACGCTTTTGAAAAGTCATATATTAAAGATCAAAACATGGAAAATTAAAAAAATAAAGCCCGGTTTTTCGGGCTTTTATTTTTTGTTATTTCGTTGCAGCTTTTTTAGAGGCTTTTTCTGAATTCTTTTTAGATCCTTTTCCGTTAGCTGCCTGTTGATTAACCATGTTTTTATTTTTTTCTTTCTTTGAAGTCATGGCTATGACGCTCTTTTCGGCATCTTTTCTAACTTTTACCAGAGTCTTTCTTTTTCTGTCTTTAACTTTATAAGCTTTATCGTTCATTACTTTTTCAACAAACTGTTGATAATCACTGACTGTAAGTTTTTCGGCAATTGACTGTTTCCAACGTGGTCTTTTGGCAATCTTAGAGCAATACATAACATGATAGCCGTATTCACTCTTTACAATTCCCGTATCTCCGACTTTTCTTCCGCCGGCATAGCACCAGTCAATGAAAGGAGCTACAAAGTTTGAGTTTTTATAAATATCATTAATGAGACCGCCATTATCTGCAGATCCGGGATCTTCACTTTCTTTCTTTGCAATCTTTGCAAATGAAGTTTCTGTTTTCTTTCCTTTGTTGAAATCAGCTAAAAGTTTTTCGGATTTTTCTTTAGCTATCTTCTGTTCAGCGGCATCATTTTTCTTGTTTTCATCAAATTTAACTAATATATGTCTTACACTTACCGGCTGAATAAGATCATTTTTATAAGGACTCTTTTTGATTGCAATAACGAAAATACCTTTTTGAGATTCAAACTTAGCTTTATCACCGATTTTTCTGTCAGATGAGAATGCCCATTTTGCGGCGTCTTCACTAATTGCAGATTCAAGACTTTGTTTTGAAACATCATTTTGAGTTGACATAGCTTCATCTTTCAATGTTTCCTGATCTTCTTTTGGAGCATGTTTTAATATCGTTTCGGTAAAGTTATCAAGTGTGATTTCCTTCAAGATTTCGTCTGCTTTGCTATTTGCTTTACCTTTGTCTTCATTAGTTGGGATGAAGTAGATTCTAAGATCTACGCTCAAATAATCATTTGGAGATTTTGCAAATTCAGCATTTATTTTTTCCTCGGAAACTTGACCTAACATTTTTTCGGATTTATCGTCAAGATATTTTGATGATATTTGGATTTTTGTCATAATATTTCTAAGGACTTTTTCATTCATTCCTTTACCGTTTTGGAGTCTGAGATAAGCGCCCAAAGAATAGTCTTCTTTTTCGGCAACGGTTCGTATCTGTTCAACAAAATCATCAACTTTATCTTTTGTCTCGGCATCTGCCTTATATCCTTCGGAAATTGCCTTTTTGTATACCGCCGTATATTGTTCGCAACTTTCTATTGTTTGACTTTCGAAAAAATCTGCCCAAGTGGGCTTGTCGCCAAATACTTTTGGATCAAGTTTAGTTTTTGTGTAGGGCTGTTGAGACGGGAGCTTGTTTGGATCCAAACCAACATATTTCGCACCCGCTCCTTCACCGTAATACTGATCATATTGTTTGGCTTTATCAATGTATGAATTTTGAATAGCTGTATAATAGTATTCGTATTCAGCTTCTGAGATTTTTGTGCCGTCAGAAAGCTTGATGGCAGTAGCTGTTCTTTTGAATACACCGAAAAAGCTCATTAAAAACAAAATTATTGCAAGAGCAACAACAACAGAACAAATTATAACTGTGGTAATTGTTTTGTTCTTTTTTTGTTTATCTGTCAGAGGCGCAGTAGATTTCTTTATTTCTTTTTTGTTGTCCATTTAATTTCCTCCATTAAATTTATTAATTTAATGCTATAATTTTACTCTATTACATCAATAAAAACAAGTTTATAAAAACTTGGTCGTTGAAACTAATAAATTATATAAAGAACATTTAAAAATAATTTGCGTTATTTTTATTTTAATGATATAATTTCGCAGTCAAGTAAGCCGGTGTGGCGGAATTGGTAGACGCAAGGGACTTAAAATCCCTCGGTGGCAACACCGTATCGGTTCGAGTCCGATCACCGGCACCAAAGGATATTCTGTTTATCAGAATATCCTTTTTTGTATCCGATTACCTTAACACTTTAAATTTTCTATTACGAAATTTATTTTTTTTAAATCAAATTTTATGTTCTTGTAAATTGAACTGAAAGCGTTCTTATGTTAAAATTCTTATAGATTTTTATATCTTTTGTATTAAAATAATTTTTATTTTCAGGTGAACAAAATTGGCTTTATTTAATAAGTCCTTTTCTCCGGGTGAGAGTAGGTTTAACCCCAATAATTTTATTCAATATTCAGAGCAATTTATGAATAAACCGGTCATAATAAACTGTGATATTTCAATGTCATCAATGTTTCCCACAAAGGAATATGACCACTGTATCAAAATACAGATTTCTTTGCTGAGTCAGAATTCTTTGCAGGCTGAAATATCATATATAAATTCAATAAATCAATTGCTCTGTGAACATTTTGAAGGCAGACTTGCGGGTTTCGGAATTGTTGAAGCGAAGAACTTTTCTTTTATTCTTTTTTATCTTGATGAAAAAACTGCTAAATATGCAAAAAAAGCTTTAGCAGAAACATTGCTTGGCTCTTTTAGAGATATTAGGTTGAAACTTGTAAAAGATCCAAACGGACAAGAATATTTTAAGTTCCTTTTCCCGGACAGATTGCAGGTCGCGGAGATAAAAAACAGAAAAGTTAAAGATCAACTGTTTTCTTATGGGGATGACGGTGTTGCGAACAGAAACATTAGTTTCTTTTTTATATTTGAAACTAATGAAAATATTGATGAATTTGTTTCAAAAATGGAGAAAATAGGTTTTGAACTTCAAAAAACTGAAACGTTTGAAGTTCCGAACAAGGTTCTGCCATATTTTAAGCTTATAATGAAAAAATACATGCCTTTTGATTTAGACGAAATAAACTCTCTTATCAGAAGAGCCGATGATATCGCAAACAGATGCGGCGGAGAATTTGATCATATTGAAAGTGAAATTTCTTTGCCCGGATAATTATAAGGAGTACATATGAGAGTCGGTTTTGGATATGATGTTCATGTCCTGAAAGAAAACAGAAAACTTGTTTTGGGCGGAGTATCAATTGATTATTGCCTTGGCTTGTATGGTCATTCAGACGCTGATGTTTTGATCCATGCTATTATGGATTCAATTTTGGGTGCTGCGGGAAAAGGTGATATAGGAGTTTTATTTCCCGATAATGATGAAAGTTTCAAAAATGCGGATTCAATGAAGTTGCTCTCTGAAGTTATTGACAGAATAAAGCCTGAATACAAAATAATTAATATCGATTCAACGATAGTTGCGGCAGAACCTAAACTTTCACCCTATGTAAATAAGATGAGAGAAAATATAGCGAATGTTTGTGAAATTGATGTTGACAGTGTAAATGTTAAGGCAACGACAGAAGAGGGAAAGGGAATTACCGGATCAAAAGATGCAATGGCTGCTTATGCAGTTTGTTTGATTGAGAAAAATATGGGGGCATAATTTGACTGGACTGATAACTCAATTAGGAGATTTTTTCCAAAGGTTTATAAATCTTTTTTCGACATATAAAATTGTCGGAGATACATTGGATATCCTATTTTTAGCATTAATAATTTATAATATTCTGAAACTAATAAGAGACTCAAGGGCAATAAACTTTTTAAAGGGTTTCGGAGTTCTTTTAATTGTTTGGCTTCTTGTCAAAGTCTTCAACATGCAAACAGTCTCGTATTTATTTGATGTTTTTTGGAAAAATTTACTTGTTATCTGTGTAATTATTTTTGCGCCTGAAATAAGAAAAGCACTTGACAGAATCGGAACTTCAAAATTTGGACTTTTTAATATCTTACCGTTTTCAAATTCTATCGGAAATAAAAATGTCGAAGAAATAAGTAATGCGATACAAACTGTAACAAAGGTTGCTTCATATTTTTCAGATAAAAAAATCGGAGCCTTAATTGTCTTTGAAAAATCAACACCGTTAGGTGAAATAATAAATACCGGAACTGTTTTAAAATCTGAATTATCAGTTGAAATGCTTGAAAATGTTTTTTATCCTAAAGCCCCGCTGCATGACGGCGCGGTTATAATAAGAAACGCAAAATTATATGCAGCCGGATGCATTTTACCTTTAACTCAAAACAATGCAATTTCTTCAAGTTATGGCACCAGACATCGTGCAGCAATCGGAATATCTGAAATGAGTGACGCGGCGGTAGTTATTGTTTCCGAAGAAACGGGCGCAATTTCATTTGTTGTAAATGGAAAATTGCAATTCGGAATTTCTGACGGTGAACTCAGAGAAAAGCTTTTCAAATATTTGATTAACAGTAAGGAGGAAGAATATGCCAAATAAGATCAATATTAGTTCTCTTCTTTATAGAAAAAAATTTCTGGTAATAATATCTTTTCTTCTTGCCTTTATAATGTGGGGATTATTTTCGATTTATAAGAGCCCGGAAACTGAAAAAGTGATAAAAGATGTTCCGGTAACAATAGATATGAGTGTTCCAAATCAACTTGGATTCGCTCCTTTCGGCGTTCCGAAAGATCTTCGTGTTGATGTCAAAGTTAAGGCAAAGCGATATCTCTTTGGAAGCAAAACATTAAGTGCCGAAAATTTTCAAGCTGTTGCAGTAACTACAAATATTAACAGACCGGGAAGGTATGTTTTAAATATAAAAGTTACTCCTCCAAACAGCACAAGTAATATTGAAATAATTTCAAAGTCTAAAGATAACATAAATGTATATTTTGATGTGCCCAGTTCAAAAGAATTCAGAATTGAACCGGTTTTGAATAATTCAGATATTTTAAAGGAAAAAACAGGTTATTTTGTCGATGAGCCTGTTTTGTCAGATGAAAAAGTCAATGTTACCGGTCCGGCAAATGAGGTTGCTAAGATTAATTCTGTTAAAGCGATTGCTACGGCAACTGAAGCCAAAAATGAATCCTTTACATTGAAAACAAAGTTTCAAATAAAAGACAATAATAATAATGATATAAACTATCTTTCATATAACATTGATGTTGACAATATTACAATGACTGTTCCGATATATAAAATAATGACCCTGCCTACAGGTGTTTTATTTGAGAATGTTCCGTCATATTATGCCAAACATCCGATAAATTATGAAATCACACCTTCTACAATACATGTAGGAGTTTTGTCAAGTGTAGCAGATAAAACAAAGGTTGCTGAACTGGTTAAAATAGATTTTTCACGGTTACAGGCAGGCTTAAATAAATTTACTTTTGACAGTAATTCTGTTATAAAGGAATTTAAAATTTTAGATAAGAACCAAAAAATAAAGGTTTCTGTAAATATGGGAAATGTTAAATCTAATCAACTGACATTGCCTATAAATAATATTAAGTTCAATAATTTAAAATCCGGGACAAAGGCAAAAGTACTTAACGATGAAGACCTCAAGATTACGGTTTTGGGTCCGGCATCTGAACTTGCTAATTTGAAAAATTCGGACATGAGTGCAAATATAGATTTGAATGAATCAAAACCCGGAGAATATATTTTGCCTTTAAACTTAACCATCAAAAACGACTACTGTTGGGAATATGGAAAATATCAATTAAAGGTTATAGTAGAATAAGAAAATAAATGGAAGAAAAAAACGATAGAAAATTAAATTCTAAATTTTCTGTTCTGATAATCGTAATCTATGTTACGATTATCGGTGCTTTTTTGTTGCTTTTATTGATTTTGCTGGGTAATTTCTCATCGCCTATCGAAAGTATGAGAGTTCCGTCATATTTTGGAAAAGAAAAACCAATTTTAGAAGCTTTTGAAAAGCAATTTGAAACGAAAGATGAATTTATTTATCGTGCTCCGATCAAAGGTGAGTTTAGAAGTCCTGTTGTTTTTGTTGATTTAGATAATGATGCAAGAGATGAAGCTTTAGTTTTTTATTCTAAGAAACAAGATGAAAAGATTATCTACATCGGAATAATGCAAAAGATTGATAAAACTTGGAAGTTAATAAATAATATCAGAGGAAATTCGGGAAACATTATATCGGCGGAAATCATAAAACCCGACATAAACTCTGATAATTATCTTGTTTTTTATTGGGATTTAATAGGAGGAGAGAATAACGGTTTACTTACACTTTATATGCCTGAAAAAGACTATAAGAACACACTAACCTTAAAGCCTATTTTCAAACAAAATGCTGCCGTTTACAGTAAAATTGCGATAGATGATAAAGGAAATCCCGGTTTAGTTTTATGCTCACTTAAATATACGGACAAAAATTTAGAGTCTTATGCCGGTGTAATAAAAATCGAAAATAAAAACGTTAAAGTTTTAGATGAAAATATAGAGATTGATAATTCTGTAAATAATTACACTAAACTCAGTAAATTGAAAAAACCGGACGGAGAATATATATTTTTAGACACTATTAAAGAAAACTCATCTTCTTTGACCGAAGTTTTGTTTTGGAATTACAAAGAGCAAAAACTTACATCCTTATTCACGAAACCTCAGTCATTTACGAATTTTAGGACGTTAAGACCTGTAAAAATCGAATGTAAGGATATTGACGGAGACGAGATTATTGAAATACCTACTTATAGATCGGATTATTACAAAGACTATAAAAAATCATTGAAATACGGTGAAAAATTTGTTCCTGTTATAGAGTGGAGCACTTTAGATAAATTTAATTTAAAAGAAAAATCTCTTTCTTTCGTGAATCAAGACGATGGTTATTTATTCAAAATTGATAATGATAATAAAATGGTGGGTATTAGAAACGAAAGATTTTCTAAGACTGAGTTTTGGACAACAAAAAATGGAGAGAAATCAAAAAAACTTTTTGAAATCTATTCTGTTGATTATTCTAAATACAGTGAAAACACAAATAATTATTCAGAATATTTTGTTTATGGAACTGTCGGAAACAAGATGATAATGTATAAAATAACCGATGACGGTGCAAAGGCATATATTAACGAAGAATATATTAAATCTAATATGGAAAGTTTGGTTTAAGACATGAAAACAGTACTTATTGCTGAAGATGAGCAATCTATCAGAGAATTTACGGTAATAAATTTAAAAAGAGCGGGTTATGAAGTAATTGAAGCAGAAAATGGAAAAGAAGCTTTAGATTTATACAACCAAAATATCGATAAAATTGATGTGATTATTTTAGATATTATGATGCCTGAACTTGAGGGAACCGAGGTTTGCAAGCAAATCA
>CABTZO010000038.1 GCA_902489335.1 uncultured Oscillospiraceae bacterium
GCCGCATATGGGTGGTTTTCCCCGCCATATTCGGTCCCGTTATTAAATAAATCCGGGTTTTATCATCATCAAGATTTGTATCGTTGGGAACAAAAAGCATTGATGGATTCATTTTTTCAACAACGGGATGTCTTCCGTCTTTGATTATGATTCTTCCGCTGTCGTTTATTTTCGGGCAGGTGTAATTATTTTCGTTTGCGATTTTTGCAAACGACAACACTACATCTAAATATGCAATAGCATCGGAAGTCTTTTGGACTCTCTTTGTTTCCTTTGCAACTTGCTTTCTTATTTTAGAAAAAATTTCATATTCTAAAGCCACGGACTTATCTTTGGCACTCAAAATTTTTGCTTCCAAGTCTTTGAGCTCTTCGGTTATGTATCTCTCACAATTACTGAGCGTCTGTTTTCTTATGTAGTTTTCCGGGACCAAATCTTTGGATGAATGCAAAACTTCTATGTAGTATCCGAAAACTCTGTTGTATCCGATTTTCAGTTTTGAAATTCCCGTTTTTTCTTTTTCTCTTTTTTCTATATCAGACAAAATTGTTTTTCCGTCTGTTAGTAAAGATCTGATTTCATCTAAATTCTTGTCGGCACCGTTATTTATTATTCCGCCCTCTCGGACCGAGAATGGCGGGTCTTCAACGATATATTTTTCTATAAGTGAATAGATATCATTCAAAGGATCTATGTTTTCGTTCAATTCTTTTATGAGATCTGAATTCAAATTCTGCAACTTATCTTTTAGTAAATTTAAGTCTTTTATTGAGTTTTTAAGGTTACATAAATCTCTCGCACTTGCGGTATCATAAAAAATTGTTGTGATTAGTCTTTCCGTATCACTTATTCCCGTTAAAATTTCGCTTATTTCATCTCTTATGATAGGTTCATCTATAAAAGCATAAATTGCATTTTGTCTTCTTGTTATTTCCGCTATGTTTAGTAAGGGCATATCAAGACAAAAGCGCATTTTTCTCTTTCCCATTGCAGTCTTGGTCTTATCGAGCACCCACAAAAGTGAGCCTCTCTTTTCTTTTGCCCTCATTGTTTCCACAAGCTCAAGATTTTTTCTTGCAGTCGCATCAATTGACATATATCTATTTTCCGAATAAAGAGTCGGTTTAAGGAGATTCTTAACTTCATTTTTCCGAACACTTTCAAGATATGAAATTGCCATATAGAGACTTTGCACGATTTCATCTGCAAAATCTATTTTTTCATTGAAAAAAGAACTTAAAAATTTCCTCGATGTTTCAACATTTTCGGAAGAAACCTTCAAGGTTTTTGTTTTTTCATTTTCTTTTAAATACAGAGAAAGAGATTTTAAGTCTTGGTTAAATAAAATTTCTTTCGGTTCAAAGGCAAAAATTCTGTCTTTTAACTTTTCGGAGGCTTTTTCTATGCTGTCACAGAAAATCTTACCTGTGGAAATGTCGACAAAACTTATACCGATTTTTTCAACATCTACATTTATCGAACAGAGAAAATTATTTTTTGAAGAATCTAAAATATCTTCTTCAATTGCTGTTCCCGAAGTTATTGTTCTTACAATTTCTCTTTTTACGATTCCCTTTGCAGTTGCGGGATCTTCTGTCTGTTCACAGATTGCGACATTATAGCCTTCACGAACAAGTTTTGCTATGTATGGTTCAGCACTGTGATAGGGAACCCCACACATCGGAGCTCTTTCTTCAAGACCACAGTCTTTTCCCGTAAGTGCAAGGTTTAATACAGAAGAAGCAGTCTTGGCATCATCAAAGAACATTTCGTAAAAATCGCCGAGTCTGAAAAAAAGAATCGCATCTTCACAAGTTTCTTTAATTTGTAAGTATTGAGCCATCATAGGCGTTACTTTTGCCAAGACTTATCCTCCTAAAATTTTATTTAGCAACCATGACAAGTTGTGCAATCGGCATCGTCACAGCCGACATGCGGTGTGCAGGTATCGGGATCTTCACCGTTTACGCAAAGATAAATGATTTGCATAACTTCATCGACCATATCATTGAGAGCTTTACCCTTTTCCTCAAAAGCTTTCATATTTTCATTTTCATTGAGTTTTGAGTACATCTCTTTGAATTTTTCGTTTAACTCCTCGAGTTTTTCATGATTTGGTTCTTTGGCGGCAGCTTCCTTTTGATATGTTGTTCTGAGTTCTTCGGCTTGTTTCAAAGCTTCTACAACTTCTTTATCTGCATCGCAGGCTTTTTTAGCCTCAGCAAATTCAATATATCTTTCGTCCTGTTGAATCAGTTTTCCCAATTCTCTTGTCTTTTTAATAATGTCCATGTTTTCTCCTTTATTTTATAATTTCACCCGACACATAAGAAATATTTGCGTCGGTAATATTAACATTTACAAATTGTGAAAAAACGTCTTCTTCACTTTCTGTTGTAACCAAAATATTCGACAAAGTCTTTCCGGCGTATTTATTGTCAGACCTTTTTTCGTCAATTAAAACTCTCTCATTTGCGCCCAAAAGATTTCTGTTTAGTTTTTCCGTAATAATTTTTTGACAGCCTAAAATTTCTTGAAGTCTTGAAACTTTTGTTTCTCGATCGGTTTCATCCGGAAAATCTTTAGCCTTTGTTTTTTCACGCTTGGAATATATGAATGTGTAGAGATTTGAATATCCGACTTCTTTTATTAAATTTAAAGTCTCATCGAAATCTTCTCTTGTTTCCCCGGGAAAACCGACGATTATATCCGAAGAAAAAGTAACTCCTTTTATTTTTTCTTTGGCATAGGACACAAGTTTTAAATATGAATCAGAATCATATTTTCTGTTCATAAGCTTTAGAATTCTGTCACTGCCCGATTGAACGGGAAGATGAAGATGTTTTTCAACTTTATCAAGACTTGCAATCACATCTATATCTTTAAAAGATAAGTCTTTCGGATGAGAGGTCATAAATCTGATTATAAAGTCACCGTCAATATCATTGAGTCTATACAAAAGTTTTGAAAAAAGATCATCTTGTTTGAAATCTTTACCGTAGGCATTTACGTTTTGACCGAGAAGAGTAATCTCTCTGTATCCGTTTTGCACCAAATCTTCGACACGATGAACAACATCATCAAATGGAACACTTCTCAGCCTGCCCCTGACATAAGGCACAATGCAGTAAGTGCAGAAGTTATTGCAACCATAGGTAATAGGAACAAAGGCCTTAAAATCAAACTTGCCTATTCTCTTTATTTTTTCACTCGGAATAAGTTCGTTTTCAGATATATCTACAACGAGTTCTTTTGAATTTATCGCTTTATACAAAAGCTCAGGAAAATCATCGGTAACAAAAGTGCCGAAAATCAAGTCGACATATAAAAAACTGCTTTTTATTCTTTTAGCGACGCTCTCTCTTTGCACCATACAACCACAGACGGCTATTATCAAATCGGGATTTTTTTCTTTTAATTTTTTAAGCCTTCCCAAATTTCCGAAAACCCTGTCCTCTGCATGTTCTCTGACTGCACAGGTATTAAAAATAATTAAATCCGCGTCTTGAACGTCATCACAAAAAACATAACCCATATCAAAGAGCATTCCGCGTATGCGTTCGGAGTCGGCAACATTTCCCTGACAGCCGTATGTCTGAATATACGCCTTGGGGATTTTGCCCTTTTTATCAAAATGTTCCTTAACTTTGTATGTGTAGTTTAAATTTTCCTTGAGATTTTCCATGGTTTTTAATTATAACATAGTTTCAAATATTTTTTAATAACAATTATGAATAATAACAATTCTTCATTTAGATAATTATTTGACTTGATTCCTGTTGAAATTAAGGTTATAATGTTATTAGCAGTAATACTTCTTAATATTATTAAGAAAGAGGTGGAAAATATGATTAGAGAGACAAAACAGAGAACTACAATTTTAAAAAATCTGACGTCAAGATTTGATCACCCGACTGCAGAAGATATATATATTGATGTTCGCAAGATTTTACCGAGAATAAGTTTCGGCACTGTTTACAGAAATTTAAGTCAACTTGCAAATGAGGGAGTTATCTCTGTTATACCGATTGACAAGATTTTACATTTTGATGCAAGAACAGAACCTCACTCTCACTTTTGTTGCAACAAGTGTAAAAAAATAATTGATTTAGATCTCGATTTTGATTTTGATTTATTAGATCTTGCACAAAAACAGACAAATCATTTGTTGAAATCTTCTGACACTTTCTTTTATGGAATTTGTGAAGATTGTTCAAATAACAATAATTGATTTTATTTTATTAAGGAGGAAATAATTATGAAAAAATGGGTATGTTCAGTTTGCGGTTATGTTCATGAAGGAGATACTCCTCCGGAGAAATGTCCGGTTTGCGGAGCAGGCGCAGATAAGTTCAAAGAGAAAAACGACGACGACCACTGGCCTGCGGAACACGATTTAGGAATCGCTAAAGATGTTCCGGAAGATATCATTGAAGATTTAAGAGCAAATTTCCAAGGAGAATGCTCAGAAGTCGGAATGTATCTTGCTATGTCCAGAGTGGCAATGAGAGAAGGATATCCTGAAGTTGGTCTCTATTACAGACAAGCTGCATTTGAAGAAGCAGATCACGCTTCAAGATTTGCAGAACTTTTAGGAGAAGTTTTAACAGAATCTACCGCAAAGAATCTCGAAATGAGAGTTGATGCCGAATATGGTGCTTGCGACGGTAAATTTGACCTTGCTAAACGCGCTAAAGAATTGAATTTAGACGCAATTCACGACACAGTTCATGAAATGGCAAGAGACGAAGCTCGTCATGGTAAAGCATTCAAAGGCTTACTCGAAAGATATTTCAAATAAGAATCATTTGAATATTAGATAAAAAAAGACATGGTTCTTCCATGTCTTTTTTGCTACTTATTTTAAGATCTTACATAGACATTCAATTCCCATGCGGGAAAACACTTTTCTCGTCTCAAATAAATTTTGACATCCTTATAAATTTCATTTATTAAAATCGGTATTTTATAAAAATCATCCGTGTAATGATAAGCAGATATCAAAAGTGCGGGACGATTTCTTTTTAGAATTTTGTCCGCACCAAGCAGAGCCTGTTTTTCCTGTCCCTCAATATCCATTTTTATGAAATCTACTTTATTATCTTTAAAATATTCATTTAATGAAACGGTTTCAACCTTAATTCCCTTATCGGAAATTTTGACACCTCTACCGTTATTTTGAGAAATATAAGCTCCTTTATTATCTTGAGTAACAGCCTTTTGAATAAGAATAACTTCTCCGTCTCTGCTTTTTAGGTTCTCTTTCAGATGAATAAAGTTTTTCTCTGCAGGCTCGAAAGCGTAAACTTTTTTAAAGTCGTAAAGTGTTTCTCCCCTATATGCCCCGATATCGGCATATATCATATCATTATTCAAATTCAGAAGTTCAAGCGACTCTTCTCTTTTTTCCGTAAATTCCATAAGGTCGTCAAATCTGTTATATAACTTGTATCGAAGCATTGAATCAAAAAGAAGAACTGACTGTTTATCGGCAAATAAGCCTCTGCAAAAATCAATTTTTTCTCTGTCTTTTTGACAGATATTTTTATCAAAAAAATCTCCGCAAAGAGGGATTTCAGCGATGATTAAATCATGTTTTGAATTAAGTTCTTTTATTTTTTGAATAACATCCGGTCTGTCACTTCCAAAAGCGACAACAACCAAAGCATTTGGAAATTTTTTTAAAGCTTCGGAAATTTTCAAAACATTGTAGCCCATAAAAGTTCGATTTCTCGCAAAATCATCGCTTGCGGCAACGGCAGATATTGAAACGCCTTTTTCTATAAGATGAGAAATAAGCACAGACGCTCCGTCGCCTGTGCCATATATTATTATAGGTCTGTCATTTTCCAAATCTATCATGATATTTTTTGGTTACTTTGTCTCCTATGCCCGTCCAATTATCGACAAATTCTTTTTTTACAATGTAATTTTTGTAGTTTACGCAATCTTTTCCTGCAACACGAATAATCTCTTTTCCGTAATTATCCGGCTTTTTCGTGGAATTTTCTTCTGACTTTGTCGCGTTTGCATATACTTTATGCATTCTCTCATCCGGATAAGTTTTATCGACATATTGTTCAAACTTATTTTTCGGAGGAATATAATGCTGTCTTTCATTGTATCTTCCGACTGCAATTATTGAAATGATGATATCAAGTGTTATAAGTGGGAAGAGAATCCAAAATATTATTTTTTTTACATTCAGCGGTATTTTGGCTGTCATTTTTTTAAAATACGGAAAAATCCATCTTGCCCACACAAGGCCTAAAATACCCCAATAAAGTGAATATAAAAAACAAACTCTGCCATTAACATTCAAAATCTGATCGGAATAATCCCACGAAACATGTCCGAAAAAGACCTCTTCTCCGAAAGAAAAGATATATTCGCCTATTGTTCCGATTAAAAATCCTTTTAAGAATTGTTTATACCACTTTGCATCGGAGTCTTTATATAAGAATAGAGACAGCATAACGGCGCCAAGTCCGTAAGCTAAGCCAAAAGGACCATAGACTAAACTCTGTCTGCTTTCCCAGAAACCGAATTGGGCATAACCGTAAAGCATCTCAACACAGTATCCCAAAACATTTCCGAGCATAAACAAGAAAAAAATTTCGAATCCGTTTATTGAATTTTTGCCTTTTGTCACATAGAACTTATTTGAAAGATTTTTCATTTCTCACCTAAATTACGATTGCACCGTCAATTCCGATTATTTGACCTGTTATATATTTATTTTGACTTATGTCATAGACAAGTTTTGCAACTTCATTTGCACTTCCGTAACGATGAAGCGGAATATTTGACAGGCAATACTCTTCGTCTAAGTCACATGTCATATCCGTTTTTATAATTCCCGGTGCAACGGCATTGACATTTATATTACTCTCGCCCACTTCTTTTGCAAGAGCTTTGGTAAACCCGTTTATTGCAGCCTTTGTTGTGCTGTAATCAACTTCGCAACTACACCCCAAAACTCCGCTGACCGATGAAATGTTGATTATTGAACCGGACTTTTTCCTAATCATGTCAGATATAACAAGCCTTGTCAATTCAACGACCGAAAGTAGATTTATATTATATAATTTTTGCACTTTTTCAAATTCAACCTTGTCAAAGACTTCATCGATGCAGACACCCGAATTGTTTATTAAAATATCTACAGCATCGGGATACAGAGTTTTCAACTTTTGATATAAGTCATGAATTGAGCTTAAATCAGACAAGTCAGCTTTAATAAGTTTAACTTTTATATCATACAAATCTTGAAGCTCCTTTTGTAATAAAAGAGCTTCTTTTTCCGATTTATTATAATTGATACAAAGATCATAACCGTTTTTGGCAAATACCTCAGAAATTGATTTTCCGATTCCCCTGGCACCACCGGTTATCAAAACTTTCATTTTACTTTGCAGGTTTAGTTGTAGCAGGAGCAGTTGTTTGTTCTCCGGAATATATTTTTTGGAAAGTTTGACCTATTTCGGATCTTTCCTTATATCCTTCCGGAATTTGGAACATTTCATCTTTAACGTCACCTAAAATTACATAAGGTCTGACATCGGAAACTTTTCCGTCAACAACAACTCCCCTTTTCTTCAGTGCTTTTGAACTTGCATCAAAGAAAAATCTGATTGTCGCCTGTGTCGCCGGGTTATAATAGTCTTCATATAGCATTCCGTCATCGGATTTTCCTTCTCCGACAAAGGCAAAATTATGGAGAGTTTGATAAAATCCGGTATAGGTATTTAGGTTTGTTCCCTGTTCGATGACGATTTTATCGAACAAACTCTTATCAACCTGGGAATAAGCTTTTACTGTCGGCATAAGTATATATCTGTTTTCGCCGTTAAACAAAAATGAAAAAGGCGTTGTTCCGTCTTGAAGTTCCATCGGTAAAGTAAGAAGTCTTTTGTCCTCACCGGAAACAGTAACCGATACTTCAACCTGTTTTCCGTTACTGTTTACCTGTGTTTTCAAAATATATTTTTTAGACTTTGTCATGTCCATGTAGGGCTTTAAAAGCTTACCCGCATATTTTGATTCTTCTTTTTTCTTTGACTCGGCAGATTTTTTCTTGGAATTGCAAGATGAGAAAGCAAAAACAACCGATAAGATTGCAAGTAAAACAGCAATATATTTAACAAATTTTTTCATATTTATCTCCTTGAAAATTTCATGAAAACTCAAGCTTATTCATAAGCTTCAAGTGTTACAATGTTATCATAGAGAAATAAAATAGTCAATAAAGCAAAGCTTTTGTAACAGTTGATTTTTATCGGTTTTTCTATTATAATTTTCAAAGTTATGCTGCCGTGGCTCAGTTGGTAGAGCAGCTGATTCGTAATCAGCAGGTCAGCGGTTCAAATCCGCTCGGCAGCTCCATATTTTTATTTTGATTTCTCCTGAATATGTAAACTTTTTCCAAAAATATTGACTTTTTCATTCTAAAAAGTTAAAATTTTGTTATCAGGGGCATTTATAAGTATATAGTTGTTTTTATATTTTTTCGGAAGCATAATTTTGAAAAAATATATTGTGGTCCCATCGGGACCTTTTTTATTAGGAGAAAATCATGAGTTTTATAGAGTTTGACAGTGTTTACAAAAGATATAAAACCGGAGAAGTTACGGTAAACGCTTCAGATGGCGTAACCTTTAATGTTGAAAAAGGTGAAATTTGTATCATTGTAGGTCAAAGCGGCGCCGGCAAAACTACGGTTTTGAACATGCTCGGCGGTCTCGACTCTTGTGATGACGGAAAAATTCGTGTTGCAGGAGAACTAATAAACGAATATGATTCTAAAAAACTTGTAAATTATAGAAGATATGATGTCGGATTTGTTTTTCAGTTTTACAATCTGATTCCAAATTTAACAGCCCTGGAAAATGTTGAGCTTGCAACTCAAATTGTTGACAAAGCTTTATCTCCTTCAAAAGTTTTAGAGAGAGTCGGACTCAGCGAAAGAGAGAACAACTTCCCCTCTCAGCTTTCGGGCGGAGAGCAACAGAGAGTGTCAATAGCGCGTGCACTTGCCAAAAATCCAAAACTTTTGCTCTGCGATGAACCTACCGGAGCCCTTGATTACCAAACAGGCAAACAGATTCTTTCTCTTTTACAGACAACAGCAAAAGAAACAGGAATGACTGTAATAATCGTAACCCATAACGCTGCTTTAACTCCTATGGCTAACAGAATAATAACCTTAAAAAGCGGTCGTGTAGAAAATATCAAGCTCAACGAGAATCCTTTACCCGTTGAAAGGATTGAGTGGTAATGAATAAAACAATCTTTAAAGATTTTATTCGAACTGTCAAGTCTAACTTAGTCGGTTTTATTTCGATTATTATTATCACTGCTATCGGAGTAACCTGTTTTTTGGGAATAAATGCCGCAGAACCCGATATGAAAGATACAGCGAGAAAATATTTCAAGACTAACAATCTCTATGATATTAAAGTTACAACTCCGATTTCACTTACAGAAGATGACTTAAACGAGATTTCAAACATAAAGGGAATTTCAAATGTAATGACCTCAAAGACAGTTGACGGTATTCTGAAAATAAATGATAAGAGCATAACCGATATTGACGGGTCTGAACTTTCGTGTAGAGTTATGTCATTGGATTTAAAAGATGCGCAAAATTTTACGGACGGTAAAGAAAAAAACGACAATTATTTAAACAAAGTTGATTTAATAGAAGGCAGAATGCCAAAGACACCGACCGAATGCGTTGTTGATTCCAGCAAACTTTCGGCGCCCGATGAATTCAAAGTCGGACAAACTATTAAAATTGATTCAAATTACGGATTAATTGAAGATAAGTTACAGAACACCGAATTTAAAATCACCGGAAAAATCAGAACGCCGCTCTATCTTTCTTTTGAAAGAGGAAGGACGCAGGTCGGAAGCGGTAAACTCGGAACTTTCATTTTTGTTGACAAAAGCAATTTTAAGAGTGAAGAATACAATGAAATATTTATAAAAGTTGCCGGCGCTGACAAATTAGATCCTTACAGTAAAGAATATAAAGATTTTATTAATCCGGTAATTAAGGATTTGGAAAAACTGTCAAAAGACAGAGTCCCGATTCGCGTAAATTATTTGCGATATACACTGACTCCTTTGGTAGAAAACGGAAAAACCGAAATAGCCGAAAAAGAAGCTCAGTTGAACACAGAACTTGAGGAAGCTCTTGCAAAGGTCAAAGAGCTTGAAGAC
>CABTZO010000039.1 GCA_902489335.1 uncultured Oscillospiraceae bacterium
GCGCGATTTTGTTGTTTTAGCGAAGAATTTCTTCGCGTCCGATAAATCTTTTTCTGCAATCAAAGAAAACCATTTTACATCTTTTTCTAAACCGTTAATTCTGATTTTTTCTTTGGTTTTCTTATTCATATCGATAAATTGTCCTGATTTATCGACTGTAAACAAAACCGACTGATAGTAGTCAAAAATCATGTTTAATTGATGCTCTAAGCTTTTAAAATCAGTCTTATCTTCAATTTCTATAACATATTCATCATCAATTTTATCTGCCCTCAAACAAAGAGCAAAGAACTCAAAAGTCCTTCCTTTTAGGTGAATATTCAAATCTTTACCTAAAAATTCCGGATCATTTTCATATATGCCGTTAAAATAGCTCTTTATTTTTTTTGTGTTTTCAATATTTGCTCTGCCAAAAACATAAAACACATCTCGGGATTCAGAGTCGGCAAATGTATGACCTGTAAGTCTTTCAGCTTTCGGATTCATATATGTGATTGATCCTTCGGCTGTTGTTATTATTATTCCGCAATTAAGTTTTTCAAAAATCTTTTTTGTTTTCATTAAATCCCTCATAAATTTATTTGTTAATTACGCTACCTATTGTGATCAGTGCAACAGCAAAAGAGTATGTGAGCATAACCCAAAAATGTTTTCCAAAAACGCGAGATTTTTTGTTGAAACGAACAAAAAATAAGATTGAATCAGAAGCAAAAAATGACAGGGCACCCAGATAAATAAGAAAGTGAGATAAACTGACTTCTGTTGTAAGCAATGTCAACGCAAATAAATTCATTGTCATATTGGTTACTAAATATATCATCAAAACAGGTAAGAGCTTTTTGTGTAGATGTGGTTGTAGGAATTTTATTTCAAGAGCGATCGCTATTGTGTATATCAATATGAATAAGGCTATAAAAAACGGATTGAGTTTTTCTACGTTTATGTTGTCGGAGAACAGTTTTATAAACAAAAAATGTCCGAAAATAAAGAAAGTTCCACCGATAATCAGGGGCTTAAGTCCTTTTATAATAAGCAAAAGATCTCCAATCCAGCAACAGAGAAGCGCAGACAAAACAATCGGATTTATATCTTTTATGCTGTCAAATGAGAAGATATAAAATAAAATCAGGAAAAATAAAATAAAGCCTTTGGAATAATTCCTGATTTTTTGATTTTGTTTGTGACTGCCATACAAATGAATAATTACGGACACAAAAAATAAAGTTAAAAATAAGTATTGCATTAAAAATTTCCTATCTGTCAATTATATTTGGTTAATTATAGCATAAAAATTATAGATTGTTCATACTTTTCTTGACAAAATTATTATGTAATGATAACATTACAAGTGGTTTTGATTTCAGAGCTTTAAATTGCTAAATTAGAGGACGAAAATGATAAACATAATATTTATTAGAAACGAATATTATTACCGCTTCTGCAAAGGGGCTTTTTAATCGTTCTTGTTTTTAGCCCCGATTTGCGGGGCTTTTTTTATTGAAATTTAATGAAAGAGAAGAAAGATTATGCTGATTACACGAATGCTTGAAAAAAATGCCGAAGAATTTCCGGAAGATATTGCTCTTGTGGAAATAAATCCGGACAGTAAAAATACAAAACATGTTACTTGGAAAGAATTTGAACTAATTGAACCGACACATTCCGAGTATTATCGTCGTGAAATCAGTTGGGAAGTTTTTAATGAGAAAGCAAATCGTTTTGCCAATATGCTTTTAAATCATGGAATAAAAAAAGGGAAAAAAGTTGCAATCTTATTAAACAACTGTCTTGAATGGCTTCCTATTTATTTTGGAATTCTAAAGTCCGGTGCACTTGCAGTGCCGCTAAATTTCAGATATACAAGTGAAGAAATCGAATATTGTCTTAATAAAGCTGAGGCTGATATGCTAGTGTTCGGGCCTAACTTTATCGGTCGTGTCGAAGAAATAGCAAATAATATTTTACCTCAGTGTGCGATGGTTTATTTCGGGGAGGGAATAGTTCCGAGTTTCGCCGATGACTATAGGGAGTTAACAGCAAACGAGAGCGGGAAAAATCCAAACATAAAACTAACTCTTGACGATGACGCAGCAATCTATTTTTCTTCCGGAACAACGGGATTTCCAAAGGCCATTTTGCACAAACACAGAAGTCTCACACATTCTGCCAAAGTTGAACAAAATCACCATGGTCAAACAAAGGATGACGTGTTTTTATGTATCCCTCCGCTTTATCATACCGGTGCAAAAATGCATTGGTTCGGTAGCTTGATAAGCGGTTCAAAGGCAGTTTTATTAAAAGGCATAAAACCCGAATACATATTAAACACCGTCAGTATTGAAAAATGCACAATTGTCTGGCTTCTTGTGCCTTGGGCTCAAGATATATTAAACGCAATCGAGAGTGGCGAAGTAAATCTAAAAGACTATGAACTTTCTCAGTGGCGCCTTATGCACATAGGTGCTCAACCGGTTCCGCCAAGTTTAATTAAAAAGTGGAAAGAGTATTTCCCGAATCATCAATATGACACAAACTATGGACTTTCAGAATCTATAGGTCCCGGTTGCGTTCATTTGGGCGTTGAAAATACAGATAAAATAGGTGCAATCGGAAAAGCGGGTTTCGGTTGGCAAACAAAAATTGTTGACAAAAATTTTAATGAAGTCAAGCAGGGCGAAATCGGTGAACTTTTAGTTAAGGGTCCGGGAGTTATGGTTTGCTATTATAATGATCCCGATTCAACAAAAGAAGTTTTGCACGACGGTTGGCTGTCAACAGGGGATGTAGCAAAAGAAGATAAAGATGGTTTCATAAGACTTGTTGACCGTGCAAAAGATGTAATAATTTCAGGCGGAGAAAATATTTATCCGGTTCAAATTGAAAACTTTTTAAGAGAATATCCCGATGTTAGTGATGCTGCCGTAATCGGCTTACCCGACAAAAGACTTGGAGAAATAACTTGCGCGATAATAGAAGCGAAAAAAGGCAGAAAAATTAAAGAAGAAGAGATTGAGAGTTTTTGCAAGGATCTGCCAAGATACAAAAGACCAAGAAAAATCATATTTGCCAAAATTCCGAGAAATCCGACGGGCAAAATAGAAAAACCAAAATTACGCCAAAAATATGGCGCTACAATGATAGTGGATTTGCAGAATTTAAGTTAGTCATTTCAGCGTAGCGGGCGATTATCAATCGCCCGTAATATAAATTTCAGATAAATTTTAATATGTCGAGCTTTCAACGAAATGTCGGATATCTTTTGTTTATTTTGCTGAATTTCAGCGCCTATTTTTTACAGTTTAAAAAAGTGATTATTAACAGACAGTTAATAAAGTTGCCATATAATGACAAATGATTCAATCGAACTGCTAAACTATACAAAAGTTTAGCAAAAAATGTAAGAAAGAGGAGAAAAAAATGGGTTTTCAAAAAATTATTGACCTTAAAGATCAAGCTGCTCAATATATGATTGATGAAATCACACACATCATCAAGACATTTGAAAAAAGAGCACCCGGTTCTTTAGGTGAAAAACAAGCCTGTGAATACATGGGCAAAGTATTGAAAGAAGATTGTGGCTGCGAAAGGGTTGACTTAGAGTCCTTCCAAGAAAATCCCGGCTCATTCTACGGCTGGATGTGGATAACTTTTGGACTTGGATTTTTGGCAATTGCCTGTCTGTTCTTTGCTCCGATAATTTCAATTATTTTAATTGCAATCGGCGCGGTAATCGCTGTTTTACAATTTGGACTTTACATTAAATTAATTGATAAGATTTTCCCGGAGAAAACCGGACATAACCTAACTGCAATTAAATCTTCAAAGGGCGAAGTTAAAAGAAGAATATTCTTCAACGGACACCCCGATGCTGCTTGGGAATGGCCTGTAAACTACTATTGCGGCGGTGCCGTATTTGAAGTTGTTAACGTTCTTTCTGCAATAGGTTTGTTTTACTATCTTTTTGTTGCTATCTTTGCAATTGTCAGAATGGGTGCAATTTCCAATGTTGCCAACGATCCTACCTTGCTTAAACTTGCATTATGGGGACTTTTATTTACTCCGTTTTTCGTTCTCATGATGTGCATGAGAAATCTCAATAGAATTGTTGACGGTGCAAATGACAACCTTTCCGGTTGCTACATGGGAATTGCAATCTTAAAATATATGAAAGACCATGGAATTGAGCTTGAAAACACAGAAGTAGGAGTTATCCTTTCCGGTTCTGAAGAAGCCGGTCTTCGTGGCGCTAAAGCTTGGGCTGAGGCTCATCAGGGTGAATTTGACGATGTTCCGACTTTCATATACTCTTACGACACAATTCACGACCCGAAATATTTAATGGTGAACTATCGTGACTTGAACGGAACAGTTGCAGCAGACAAGGAAGTTTCTGATTTATTCTTGGAAGCTTCAAAAGAACTTGGTCTCCAATGCAAAAAGGGAATGGTTCCTCCTCTCGGCGGAGCAACAGACAACGCTGCTTTTGCACAAGCAGGATATCGTTCAACAGGTATCACCGGACTTAACCACAACCTTGAAAGATACTATCATACAAGAGGCGACTCATACGACAACATGGACGCTGACGGACTTGCAAACTGCTTTGCAATCAGCGTTAAAACTCTTGAAAAATTTGACAACGGCGAATGTGACTAAAGTCAATTATATTTAAAATAATTCAACGGTCCAAAAATGAAATTCACTTCATTTTCGGACCGTTTTTGTTTTGCTGTTATACATAAAAGATATCACAGAATTATCATAAAAAGCCATAACTGCCTACCGCCCCCGGTAGTGCGGGGTTATTAACCTTGCGTTTCTTGTTAGACATGTAAAATCTTTATCTTCTAATATCTATCATCTACAATCTATATTGGTAATGCAGGATTATGGATTCTGCATTTATTGTTTTATGAAAAACAAGAATTCGGGCGATTTATAATCGTCCATTACATGGGTAGGATAAAAAATTCATACTTTTGATAATTTACCGATAGATGATTGACTGTTGTATCAAAAGACTGTGATTCTAAGGTTTTTGAGCCGAAATTTACAAAAACATATATCAAATGCGTAAAAAAAAAGTTGTTTATTGGACAAAATTTGTCAATATTTTAGCTTGAATTAATATAAATAGAGTGTTAATATGTTGTCAAACAACAGGTTAAAATTTTAATTTTTTGAAACATATAATAAATGTTCGTTGCAGACATTAATGAAATATTGTATTTCAAAAGGGGTTATTATGATGAAACTTAGAAACAACAAAAAAATAATGATTACGGTTAAAGTGATGATTATTTTGTCGCTTCTGCTTTCTTCATTGATTTTTTTAAGTAAAAAATCTCCTACAGTGTATGCAGAGGGTGGAAGCACCGAAATGACGAACCGCGTTTTGAGAAAATATCCGTCAAAGGACACATATACAAAAATAGGTGCTTTTTATCGAAATAGGCCGGGACGCTATGATCCTAATAGAGTTCCCAATGACCTTTTGCCAAATCCGGGCGGTTTATTTGTTATACCGGAGGCTCCTAAGACTTCTGATAGCGTTAATTATGGCAACTGGGCAAACTATTGGTCGGAAGATGAAATCTGCGGTGTAAATAACTATGCAAACGGAGGTATGTTACGGAGTCAAGAACCGGTGAATCTACTTGATGAGGATTTTGAGATTACTTTCAGAGCTCGTAAAGAACAATATGACCACACGGACATCGGCTATGCTTTTTTCTTTACGTCTGACAATGAATATGTTGCAACAGGTTACCATGATTATGGTTCTTTAGGTATTTACAGTAAATGGGGATTGGACGGTACTGATAATGATGCAGAGACTGTCCCGGGTATGAAAAATGCTTTGGCTGTAGAGTTTGACTCATTAAATCAGTTGGATAATAAAGGACTTAATACCAAAAGAGTTGACGGATTGGTTACGGATAAAAATGGTAATACATTTGGCACAAGTAATAAAGAACGTATAAATGGAGACCATATAGCAATTACCTTCCCGGAAGAATCAAACTATATGTTTAATATACAAACGGACGGGACTATGCTAAACGGAACAACCATACCTGCAGAATATCCACCAAGAAACATTGAAGGCGGATTTTTCCTACCTCATTATGCGCTTAGCAAAGTGGGTGAAAAGGGAATCGGTGATGCATCTAAATCAAGTGGTTACTGGAGCACTCAAAAGATAACATGGAAATTAAAAGACGGTGGTTCGACCAACTCATACCTTGATAACGTTTATGAAATTAGTTACAAATATTATCATGTTTTGAAACAAGATGTTAATACTCCTTCAGATGCTACTCTTGTTGCTTCCGGTAGTCTGGAAATTCCTTTTTGGAAGACTCCGACTCCTCAAGACCCTTGGCCGAATGATTTTTATCATACTTTCTTATATGATAAGAATAAAAAAGATATAAGAAACATTTATGATACGAGAGCAAACTATGGCGGACAAACCGCTCCCGATTCAATGGCGCCGACTCAAAAACCGACAGATAGAGAAGTTGCCGATTTGATTGCCAAAAATCCAATAAAAATGGGAATAACAGCAGCAACGGCAGATGATTTAATATCAGGAAGATGGTTCTTCTCATTTGCTGATGAATCAAATTATACTATTAATTACTACATTGAAGGAACAACAACAAAGGTACCGGATTTAGTTCTGGATGAAGGAGACAACAACCCATACAATAACTCTAACCCATATATTGGCTCTGCAGCTTTGAATACCAAACTAAGAATAATCCCACCGATTTCTCCGACTTACGACCTAGTTCCAAATCAAGATTTAACACCGACTATAACGACAGATGGTCAAGTAATAAACATCTACTATAAAGCTAAGACACTTGATTATACTATTGAATACTATAATAACGGTGTCAAGATGGAACCGTCGGCAACAGATACATTGCCGAGAAGCGGAAGCGTTCCTTCCACAAATCCAAATGTAACAAATGTTTCGATAACAAACTGCCCCGAAGGCAGCGCGGTTGCAAGTTACGAATTCCCCGCAGGCACAAAGGTTGGACCACCTTCTGCAACAAATCCATATAAGATAACTACAAGAGATAATGTAATTAAAGTTAATTACAAAAGTTCAATAATAGAAAATCCTAACGAAGATCAAATCAACGACCCTGATTACTTGATTTTGAACTTTGACGCAAACGATTTAAACAACGGTCTTTCAAACGAAGAAATAAGAGGACGACTGACAAGCAAGACAAACAATGCGATAAAAGACCAAGAAACCATTAAATATGCAGTTTTGAAAGGCACACCTTGGTCAAAAGTTGTAGAGAAAGCTGCAGTTCCGAAACTCGAAGTTCAGAGTGGAAATTGGCTTTTCAAAGCACCGACAACGGGATATAACAAAAATCAATGGACGACACAGAGAACAGGCGGAACAAATATTCCGGAACAAAATTCAACTACAAAGATAGATGATTTATATCAAAACGGAACAAGAGAACTCACCTATTACGCACAGTTTACTCAAAACACTCCCGTTGGAATCAAAGACAAAATAAATTCAATAATAGCTTTGGCTTCAGCTTCGTCACTATTATTTTTAACATATTTTTACTTGATTATTAGAAAGAAAAAAGATACAATTAGGTAATGAATGATTTAAAGCACAAGAAAAAACCTGTTCGAAAACATCCTGTTTTGGTGGAATTTGCGACTCTCTTTATTAAAATTGCAATAATAGCGTTAGTTTTGGTAGGACTTTTCACATTTGTTTTTGGACTGTTTCGAATAAATGAAAACACTATGGTTCCAAACCTTGCACCCGGTGACCTTGTAATGTATTATAGGTTAGATAAAGAATATTCTGTCGGTGAAACAATAGTTTTTCAATACAAAAAAAATAAAAGAACGGCAAGAATTGTTGCTTTACCCGGTGATACTGTAGAAATTGATAAAGAAGGTTTTAAGGTTAACGGGAACAGGCAATATGAACCGAAAATTTACAAAAACACGCTTGCAGTTTCTGAGGGAATAAAATATCCCGTAAAATTATCAAAAGACGAATACTTCATTATGTCGGATAATCGTGAAAAATCAGAAGACTCAAGGCTTTTCGGCCCGATAAAAAAATCTTCAATTAGCGGTAAAGTGTTTACACTGCTCCGTAGAAGAGATATATAATTAAAATTTTTTCAAAAAGGAGAAGAAGATGAAAAAATTAACAAAGAAATCAATGTCAATGTTGGTTGCACTTGTCTTCGTTTTGACAGCTGTAATCGCATCGGTAAATGTTTTTGCCGCTAACACAGTGGAAAAAACACTTGTACCGAAGAAAGTCCTTACAAAGGCTGAAGCAGGAGTAACAACCCCTGATGTAACCTTTAACTTCACTGCTGAAAAGCACAGCTTTGACGGCAAAGAAGCTGAAAAAGGCACTCTTCCGGACTTGACAGCATCAACAATTGCTTACACTGCAGCAGATGATACTGATGCAGATGCAGCAAAAGACGGAAAACAACTTACAAAAGCTGCTTCAGACATGCTTGACAACGTAAAATTCGAAAAAGCAGGTCAATACACCTACACAATTAAAGAAACAGCAGGAAATGAAACAGGCATCACATATTCAAAGGCTGAATATCTTGCATCATTGTTTGTTGTTAAAAAAGGCGACAAATTTGTTGTTAACAACATCATGATTAAGAAAATTAAAAATGATGACGGAACAGATGCCACAGGAGAAAAAACACCTTATGATCCTACAGACCTTGACAAAAACGGTTTAGCATTCAACAACGTTTATGACAAGAAAGACGGAAATCCTGATCCCGGAAAAAATGACCCGGATCCTGACACACCTAATCCTGACGACAAAAAAGGTCTTGTAATTAACAAGATTGTTGCTAAAGACGAAAATTCAGGCGAAAGCTTTGGATTTAAATTAACTCTCACAGCACCTAAGGGCGCTACTGCTGCTGCTGTTGCTGCTGTTCCTACAGCTAAAATCGTTGATAAAGATGGAACTGCAACACCTGTTACTATTAATGCTTACGGTACAGCAACAGAATTCCAACTTAAAGCCGGTGAAAAACTCGTTCTCAATGATGTTCTTTTAGGCTCAACAGCAATGATTGAGGAAACTGAATCACAAGGATTCAATCCGTCAGTTAAAGCTATGGCAGTTGGTGGCGAAGTTACAGCTCTTGATACACTTAAGACAACAGGTATTGTTCTTGGTGACCAACAAGGTGGAAACAGTGCTGCTTTCACTAACACAAAGCAAACTGCAACCGGTGTTATTCTTAAGAATTTACCTTTCATTATCTTAGGTCTTGTTGCTACAGCCGGAATCGTTTTATACGTTCGTGGCAGAGCAAAGAAAGTTACTGAATAATTAAATTAACTTATCGTTGGTGGCGTTTTTGGCGCCCGGCTGTGAACTCACAGAGGGATGTATTTTATAATTAAATAAAAAATAAAAAA